>NZ_CBABQS010000071.1:0-23827 GCF_964672035.1 Arcicella sp. | reverse complement strand
TAAAATTTTGACATCAAAGTTTTCTTTGATATTTTACCACTGAGAATCGGTTAAATCTGATGGATACATCAGAAAGTAAATTTATGGTTTGACAACTCAAATTTACTGACCGATTCTCATTTTTCGTGAAACTTTAGACAACCTCTAAGAGAACTAATCTCCAACGTAAAATATAAACGGCTCAACTACCACACGGTTTTGAGCCTTTTTGTTACCATTTTGTTACTTTCTCTTTCACAAAGACATAAATATCTATGAGCCATCACGTTATGTAGTTCGCTCGAACCACTTGATTTAGATGGAGGTTGTAAATACGAACTTATCAAAGAATTACAATCGGCAGATTTTGATGTGAATACTAATGAGATATTATGAGAAAAATTAAATTTTCATTAACTTGTTACCTGTAACAATTAATTGTAATACACAACAAATATTTGTCACAGGTAACAAGTTAATGAAATAATAATTAGTAGTGTTAAATCTTACAAGTCAATAAATTTTACTTGTAGAATATTGTTTTGTAAAAATTTAGAATTCAACGATTTACAATCAAAAAACATCAAATACCATATGATATACCGATTTTATAAAGTCAGAAATTATTAGTTTTTGTGAATTTTATTGAAAAAAAGTGAATTTTCAATCATACGATATAATGTACTTTCAACTGCCGATAATATCTGGCATTATCAAAAGCTAAAATGAGGATTTTAGGCTTTTTTTCAAAAGTCTAAAATATTAAAAAAACTGCGTTTAAATGATTTGAAGGCAGTTTTAATCAAAAATACTCAAGCAATTAATTAGAAGGAAACGGATATAAAAAAACATATTTTAACACTAAAAATTGATAGAAATGAGCAAAAAAAAATTTGTCAGAATTGTCAGAGATAAGAAAAAATGGTTAAGTATCTCATTATCAGAAGGTTATGTAGAGGGTGATACAGAATCCCTCGCTCTCTACATAAAAAAAAAGAATCATCAAATTGGTGATTCTTTTTTTTGTTTTAATACCTTCCGATAAATCCGACAAAACCTTGTAAATGACCTTAATTACGTGTAATTTTAAGTAAAAATAAAACCTTTTAAACTATGTGGAAAGAAGAAAACAACAAACTAAAAAGAACATTTGAATTCAAAGATTTTTCAGAAGCCTTTGCTTTCATGAGTCGGGTAGCCCTATTAGCCGAGAAACAAAATCACCATCCATGGTGGTCTAATGTTTATAATAAGGTAACAATTGAACTTAATACGCACGATGCAGGAGACATTGTGACGGACAAAGATTTGAAATTATCAAAAGCCATTGATGAACTTTTATAAGAAAATTTGACATTAGGTAGTTAGGATCTAAGTCCTAATTACCAATTAATACGAAAGATGAAGCTATATTTAGTACCAACACCCATTGGTAACCTTGATGATATTACCTTACGTGCCATAAAAGTTTTGCAATCAGTTGATGCTATTTTGGCGGAAGATACCCGTAATTCTGGCGTTTTGATGAAACATTTAGGCATTCAAAAACCTTTATACGCTCACCACGCCCACAATGAACACCACGGAACGATGGGAATTATTAAATTATTGAAAGAAGGAAAGACTTTGGCCTTAGTCTCTGATGCCGGAACACCAGCTATTTCTGACCCAGGTTTTTTATTGGTGAGAGAATGTTTGAAACAAGGTATAGCGGTTGAGTGTTTACCTGGAGCAACTGCTTTTGTGCCTGCTTTGGTAAATTCTGGATTACCAGCCGACCGTTTTACTTTTGAGGGCTTTTTGCCTCATAAAAAAGGCAGACAAACCCGATTGAAAAATCTGGTTGAAGAAGAACGAACCATGATTTTTTATGAATCACCTCATCGCCTCCTAAAAACGTTGGAACAATTAGGCGAATATTTAGGTCAAGAACGTCAAGTATGCGTTTCTCGTGAATTGACAAAGATTTTCGAAGAAAATAGAAGAGGAACCGTGCTGGAAATTTTGACGCATTACCAACAAAATCCGAATACAATCAAAGGTGAAATTGTAATAATTGTTGCAGGAAAGGAGTAAAAGTCTTATTTTAGAATTAAAAAATACAAAGCCAAAATCGACGTATGAAGCACCTCAACTTTACTCGAACACTTCTTTTTTTGCTAATGGCAAATACTTCCCTATTTTCTCAAAAACTCTCTGAAAGTACAAAAGTCAGTCTAATCACGGTAGCGCCAGGCAATGAATTAAACGATTCGTTTGGCCACACACTCCTATGGATTTACGATCCTACCAGTGGTGTGGACAAAGCGTATAACTTTGGAGAATACGATTACGATACTGAAAATTTTTACTGGAAATTTGTTCGTGGACAATTGCCTTATAAAATGGGCTATTATCCCTTGAATTTATACGAGCAATATTATCAAAAACAGAACCGAAAAATGACGGAACAAGTCATGAGTTTGGCGATGTATCAGAAACAGCTAATTTATGATAATTTAGAAAAAACTTATAACAACCCCGATACCAGAAATTATATGTATAAATTTTATACCGATAATTGTTCAACTCGCATTCGGGATGCTTTGATGACTGGTTGTGCAGACAGTGTGCATTTGCAAAATATTCCTGAAATGAATGACAGTACTTACCGCCAATGGATGAATAAATGTTTACTTAGAAAACATCATTATTGGGCGGCAGTGGGCATGAATGCAGGATTGGGAGCGCCCGCCGATGAAAGAATTTTGCAGTTTGGTGCTTGTTATATTCCAGAAAATTTAATGAGAAGTATGGGTTCTGCCCGTAGAATGGCCAATCATCATGTGTATTATTTTGTAAAAAGCACCAATAATTTATACCAAACCGAGGTTATTGATGACGAGCCTTCTTTTTTTTTAACGCCCCGTTTTTGGTTTTGGTTACTTTTAATAATTACCAGTTACATTACTTTTAGACATTGGAAAAAACGCCAGAAAGGATATTTGATTGATAAAATACTCTTTGGATTGGTGGGTGTCTTGGGCTGGGTTTTACTCTTTTTATGGTTTGGAACCGATCATGGCGTAACTAATTATAACCGAAATTTACTATGGGCATTCCCATTCCATTTACCCATCATCTTTTGGCTTTCTGAACGCAAAGAGGCTCGTGATTTTTGGTATGGCTACTATTTTATGTTAACTGGTATAATGCTTGCGATGGGACTTTTCTTCGTCATTCAATATTCTTGGGATACCGTTCCCTTGGTTTTATCCTTATTTGCAAGAGCGTTTTATCACGCAGGGTTTGAACGTGAACACCGCATGACGAATACTAAATTTCGCAAAATTATTAAAGGACGGCATTTAGAAGTAATTCATCTGGAACATGAACAAAGTATGGAAGAGTAAAGCATAGTATTATAAAAATGGGCGTAGGAATTAACTTTCTATTCCCATTTTTCATGATTACATATATTTAATAAACTATCACATCCTATCCCTAAACACAAAAAGCGGTAGAACAGAAAATCCATCCTACCACTTTTAATCATTAATTTGTATTAAATCTCACCAACCATTTCTTCTGGTTTCACCCAAGCATCAAACTCTTCTGCCGTTACATATCCCAATGCAATGGCTGTTTCTTTCAACGTAGAGCCATTTTTATGAGCCGTTTGGGCAATTTCCGCAGATTTGTAATAGCCAATTTTAGTATTCAAAGCGGTTACTAACATCAAAGAGTTATTGACGTGCTTTTTGATATTCTCGTGTAATGGTTGAATTCCCTCCGCACATTTATCATTGAATGCCACGCAAACATCGCCAATTAAACGAGCAGAATGTAGGAAATTAAAAATCATGACGGGTTTGAAAACATTTAACTCAAAATGACCCATCGAGCCTCCAATACCAATCGTAACATCATTTCCCATCACTTGTGCCGATACCATGGTCATCGCTTCGCATTGCGTAGGGTTAACTTTCCCTGGCATAATTGAAGAACCTGGCTCATTATCAGGAATATGAATTTCACCAATTCCAGAACGTGGTCCTGACGATAACATTCTGATATCATTGCCAATTTTCATCATGCTAACTGCCACCGTTTTCAAAGCACCGTGGGTTTCCACAATGGCATCGTGAGCTGCTAATGCCTCAAACTTATTTTCTGCGGTAATAAATGGTAAGCCCGTTAATTCAGCAATATGTCTGGCAACGTTCTCAGAATAGCCTTTTGGCGTATTGATTCCTGTACCAACTGCCGTACCACCCAAGGCTAATTCAGCTAAATGAGCAAGGGTGTTATTGATGGCACGAAGTCCGTGGTCAAGTTGTGAAACGTAACCCGAAAACTCCTGACCGAGCGTCAAAGGGGTAGCATCCATGAAATGGGTACGACCAATTTTTACCACATTTTTAAATTCCTTCGCTTTGGCATCCAACGTATTTCTCAATTTTGTGATACCAGGAATGGTAACTTCCATCAAAATTTTATAAGCCGCAATGTGCATGGCCGTTGGAAAAGTATCATTGGAAGATTGTGATTTATTCACATCATCATTTGGATGAATATATTTCACGTCGTCCATCAAATCACCGCCATTAATTACGTGAGCTCGGTAAGCAACTACCTCATTGCAATTCATGTTTGACTGCGTACCCGAGCCAGTTTGCCAGACCACCAAAGGAAATTGGTCGTCTAACTTTCCTGCCAAAATTTCATCACAAACCTGCCCGATAAGATTTTTTTTATCTTCAGGTAAAATGCCCGCTTCAAAATTGGTATTCGCCGCTGCCTTTTTCAAGTAAGCAAATGCACGAATAATTTCTTTTGGCATCTTATTAATATCCTGAGCAATCGGAAAATTCATGATTGACCGTTGTGTTTGAGCGCCCCAATAAACATTGGCAGGGACTTCCACCTTACCCATTGTGTCTTTTTCTATTCTGTATCCCATAATTTATTTAATTTTTTAATGACACAAAGGTAAAGATGAAAGGGATTTCCAAGTAATTTTACTTAAATTATTATAAAACAAAAAAGGGTACAAACCTCAAAGTTTGTACCCTTTCTATTCAACCTTTCAAAACACAATTTTCATTCATTGAACTTTTCGTTTTTGTAATGAAAAACAGTTATACTCGTAACAAATTAAAAGCTATAAAAATGGTTAATTATAATAGTACAAATTTATGCAAAATAATTTGTAAATATTCAGATATATAATTGTACTATATTTAAAATTTTCAACATGTTAAAAGAAGAAAGGCAACAAGCTATATTAGAAAAATTAGGAACGGACAAAAAAGTTACACTCGTAGATTTAGGGCAAATTCTAAATGTCTCTTATGATAGCGTTCGAAGGGATATTATTGAATTAGAGGATCGGGGGCTTTTGAAGAAAGTCCACGGCGGGGCAATCGCTCATTCATACCTTTCAATGAAGACAAGTAAAGGATTAGGAATCGTAAATACTGAATTTGTAACGATTGCAAAAAAAGCCTTAAAATTAATTGAGAATAATAAAATAATTTTAATGGATGGAGGAACGACCAATTTTTATATTGCCGAACAACTCCCTAAGAATCTGGAAGTTACCATCGTCACGAATAATCCTCATCTGGCTACGGCTTTATCCGAACACCCAAAAATTGAGGTTATTTTATTGGGTGGCTCCTTTTACAAAAGGTATCAAATTACGATTGGTAGCAAGACCATTCAGGATTTAGAACATATTCAAGCAGACTTCTATTTTATGGGTACTAACAGTATCAGCGTTGAATCAGGATTAGCCATTCGCCATTACGAAGAGTCTATCTTGAAACAGAAAATGATGAGTGTTTCAAGGAAAACAATTACTTGTGTTTTGGAGGAAAAAATTAACCGTGAAGAGAATTACAAAGTATGCAATTTTGCTGATTTAGACTATTTAATTACCAGTTTAAATCCAGCGGATGAACAATTAAAGAATTTTAGGCACAAAGGGGTAGAAATACTATAAACCTTGCAAAACCTTGCAAAAAAAATGAGCGTAGATAAATCTACGCACATTTTTTGTTTTATGGTTTTGTTTCTTTTAAAACATTAATAAAATACTGGCAACTAACAATCCTGTTCCTAAAGCAAAAAATACTGAAGGTTTAATTCCTGGAATACTACTTTCTCCTAAAGCCGATTCATAAGGGTTTTCAGGATTGTAACGAACCTGCATTTTTTGTCCAACTTGGCTTAATATCGACATTCCTTTATCCGCTTCTATTTTAAATTGTCTTTCATTTACACAGAAACTAACAACTGGAAAGAAAATTGGATGTTGCCCACGTCTATCACTTCTATCATAACGCTTGCCCACTTCCACAATTTCACCTTGCGTTAGTCTTGAATGTTGAAGCCATGCTTTACGTTTTTGGCTAAGAAAAATTCCCAAAAATATGAGTGCCGTTGATACCAAAGCAAACCCTGCCATTACCGTTGGTGGCACGCCTGTGAAAGGCCCATGTTTACCTGATATTAAAAATATTGAGTTTAAGATATGTACCATGATATTGAAAGTTCTTAAGATTTTGATTCAAATTTGCCTTTAAAAATTTGAAGAATTACACTTCTACAATGCAAAAATTGCATAAAAGTTACTAATAATCAAGTAGTTATACTTCAAGGAGCATTTTGAGGAGCGTGGGGAAATAGGGTAGTTTTTTATAAAATTCAGTGTTTCTTAGGCTTAAAATTAAAATTTGAAAGCTATTTTCTGGTTTTTTACAATTTTTACAGATTTGATGCTTGATTTCTAAACTTGGATAATAAAAAAAAGTATTTTCAATATTCGGGGAAATATTTTATGGGATTATTTTAAGTAAAAGTTTAATTTTAACATCATTTTAATTGCAATAAATAAAAAACAAGGAAGTAGGTTTTAAAGTGAATACGATAATACATAATTCAATAATAATTCTGGAAAACAAGGTTAAAAAAGAGGTGCTTTATGCCAAAAAAATATTTTTAGTTCAAATACCTCTTTTTAGGTCTTTACGATAAATTTGACATTTATAGCCAATCTTTTCTCTTGAAATAGACCAACATTCCTAACACTAAAATAATCATAAATCCCCAAACGAAGTAATATCCGTTGTGCCAATGCAATTCGGGAATATTATCGAAATTCATTCCGTAAATTCCCGCTATAAATGTCAGAGGCATAAAAATAACGGAAATAACGGTCAGCACTTTCATAACATTATTCATGCGATTACCCGCTTGTGAAAGGTACAAATCCATCAAAGATGCCACTAATTCACGGTAAGAATCTATGCTTTCAATCACTTGGGAAACGTGGTCATGCACATCACGGAGGTATAAAACGGTATTGGGCGTAATAAGTGGTGCCTCCTCACGAATAAGATTTGAGAGCATTTCTCGAAGCGGAAAAACAACTTTTCTCATCAACATCAACTCTCGTTTCAAAGAATACATTTCGGTCATCGACTTTTGTTTTGTTGTATTGATAATTGAATCTTCAAGGCGCTCTATATTTTCAGAAATTTGCTCTAAAATCAAAAAATAATTATCGATTACTAAATCCATTAAGGCGTACAATAAATAATCGGCGCCATTTTTACGGGTTTTGCCTGCAGATGTTTTTAATCTTGCCGATATGGGTTCAAAAATTTCTTTTGAGCGTTCTTCTTGAAAAGATATTAGAAAGTTTTTTCCCAAAATAAAACTCAAATGTTCCACTTCTATTTCTCGAGTATACGGATTGTACTCAATCATTTTGAAGGTGATAAACAGCTGGTCATCATCGTAATATTCAAACTTGGGTTTTTGCTGTGAATTCAAAATATCTTCCATCACGAGCGGATGCAAACCAAAAATTTTTCCAACTGTTTCAATAACTTTTGGTTCATGAATACCATCAATATTAAGCCAATAGGTTTTATCAGAATCTAATTTGAGTTGAAAGTCTAATAATTTCGGAAAAATATGCGTCTTATAATTTTCCAAATTATATTCAGTCCAATAAATTTTTGTATCAAATTTGACTTCCTCACCCACGTAGGTGAGCGTTCCTGGTGAAGTTCCAAGGTTGGCACTTTTAATTTTAAAACGATTTGACATTGTTTGAAGTTTGTATTTATCGAAATTAAAAAAGGATTGGCATTAATCAAATTCAAGCCGTAATTTTACGTTATACGATTATAACACAAAACATCGTAGCATTATAAATCCAACTTAAACGTGATATTTTTGAAGATTACAAAATACGTACTAATTACAAGTTTTTTATTTGGTTTTGGCATACTTTCATGCTCCCATCAACCTGGGCAACTTTCTGAAGAACCTACCAGTAGTGTAGCAATTCACAACGATAGTATCGCTCAGCTTTTTGATGCTAAAGTTGCGGGTAGAAAGGCCATAAAATTGGATACTTTTTTTAAGAAATTGCACAAATTCGGTGGTTTCAACGGTGCCGTTTTGGTATCGCAGAATGGAAAAATTATCTATAAAAAAGCCTTTGGATATTCAAGTTTTGCCAAAAAAGATACCAATACCACGCAAACACAATTTCAATTAGCGTCTGTTTCTAAGCAATTTACGGCTGTTGCCATTATGCAATTGCACGAAAAAGGCTTAATTGACTACGATACGCCTGTTTTTAAATATATTCCAAGTTTCCCTTACGATACTTCCATTACCATTAGAAGTTTATTGACCCACCGTTCGGGTATTCCAAATTATGTATATTGTTTGGATAAAATTGTGAATAAAAAAGTACCCATGACTAATGACCAAGTCGTGAATCTTTTTGCTCAATACAGACCCGGAATAAATTACCTGCCAAATTCAAGATTCAGCTACAATAATTCTAATTATGTTTTATTAGCCTACATAGTTGAAAAATTATCAGGAATGAATTTTAGAGACTATGCCCAAAAGTTCCTTTTTGCGCCCGCAGGTATGTCTCGAAGTTTTATATATGACCCTTATAAAATCGACCAAACGGCCACTGCTGCCATTGGATATACGCCTCGAAGACATGGATTTTGGGCAGTTCCGTTCGACCATTTAGACGGAGCAACGGGCGACAAAGGGGTTTATTCAACCGTTGAAGATCTTTTTAAGTGGGATATGGCCTTAAATTCCGAGAAATTAGTAAAAATAAAAACCTTAAATGAAGCCTTCAAACCTGCTCATACTTTCAAATTTGCGTCGAATAAAAACTATGGTTTTGGATGGCGTTTACAATTAATGGATGATGGCTCGTGGTTAACTTTTCATACAGGTTGGTGGCATGGATTTAAGAATTATTATATGCACAACAACCGTGATAATTCATCCATTATTATTCTGCAAAACGTGGCCAATCATGCTTTAGGACGTATAAAAGTTGCTCAGTCAATTCTTTATCCAGACAAGGCTTGGTATTTTATGAGTGGTGAAGGTTTGCCTGACGAATTGGAAGGAGAATAAACAATAAAAGCCCTAATTAATTCGTTTAATCACAAATTAATACTAATTTTAGGGGTAATTCCTAAACGCAATCCAATCATGAAGATTTCAAATATTATCCTCTTTTTGTTTTTAATTTCGGTAAGTATCGTGGCTGTCAAAGCACAGTCGGAAGATGATGCCGTTAAATTGTGTGTAAATAATTACCTCGACGGTGTATCAAAAGGCGATGCAGCCAAATTGAATCAAGCTTTTCACCCAACGGCCATTCTTAGAACAGTAAGTGCTGCGGGAGCAATTCAGGACATTCCAGTGGCAAAATTTGTGGCTTCAATGCCCGCAGGCGGTATTTCAACGAAAGGTGGTTCGACAAAAATGATTTCGTATTCGTATGTAGGCGTGTCTGCCTTAGCAACGGTTGAATTATTATTTGGCGATTTTAAATACATTGATTTATTGAGTATGTTAAAATTCGGAAATGAATGGAAAATCGTTAGTCGTGTGTTTAGTCGTGCAGATTTGGATGCTCATGTAAAAGGTATGGGCGCAAGTCCTTCTAATTCAGTTGTGGCAAATGCACCAGCAAAAGCAGCGCCTAAAAAATCAACGGCAAATGTTAAACCAAAATCTGATGATGGTTGGTAGAATTTGATAAACAGATTTTTAAACATATTAAAACAAAAGCCCACTTTCTGTGGGCTTTTTGTTTTACTTTTTGCTAAAAAAAGGATTAATTTCTAACTTTACACAACTATAAAAAATAACATTTACTAAAATAAATAATTTCAATCTAAAATATTTCAAGTTGTTGATTATTGGCTAATTACGTAATTATTGCCAATCACTAATAACCTACAACTAATCACTGACCAATGGGAAGAGCATTTGAATTTAGAAAAGCCAGAAAATTTAAAAGATGGGGACAGATGGCAAAAACCTTTACCAAAATAGGTAAAGATATTGTTATTGCAGTAAAATCAGGCGGTCCAGACCCGCACTCAAATTCACGTTTAAGAGCCATTATTCAGAATGCAAAAGCAGTGAATATGCCTAAAGAAAACGTGGAAAGAGCAATCAAAAAGGCATCGTCTAAAGAGCAAGAAGACTACAAGGAAATTATTTACGAAGGATATGCTGCCCACGGAATTGCTATTTTAGTGGAATGTACAACCGATAATACCAACCGTAGTATTGCCAATATTAGAAATCATTTTACCAAATGTGGAGGTACTATCGGAACAACTGGAATGTTAGATTTTATCTTTGACCGTAAATGTGTTTTCAAAATTGCCAAAACTCCAGAAATTGATACGGAAGAGTTAGAATTTGAATTAATTGATTTTGGTGCGGATGAAGTTTTCTTGGATTTAGAAAACAATCAAATCAATATTTATGGAGAATTCACAGCTTACGGTTCACTCCAAAAAGTATTAGAAGAGAAAGGATTTGAATTGCAAGGTGCTGATTTTGAACGTATTCCAAATGATACAAAAGAAGTTACGGAAGCACAAATGGCTGATGTAGAAAAACTACTTGAACGATTGGAAGAAGACGATGACGTACAAAATGTTTATCATAATATGCGATAATGGCTGCAACCACACAGAAAAGATAGGGAACATAGAAAATTTTAGTAATGTCAATGTTTCATCTAACTCTTATTCTATAGAACTTATACTCCGTATGTGGTTGCAAAAAGAAAAAAGCCAGAAAACTATCTGGCTTTTTTGCTGTATTGCTTCTTGCTATTATTTGATAATTAATCCTTTCGGAAAATTATCGTAACGCAAAAATAGCAATTATCTTCATAAATAATTCAATTTTATTATAGATGACCATTTTTTATTGGTAAAACTGGTTCATAATTTATTTAACGTAAATGAGATACTTTATTGAGTGTGCATATAGAGGTACAAATTATAGTGGTTGGCAAATCCAAGACAATTCTTTAACTGTTCAAGCGGAAATAGAAGAGGCTTTAAGTACACTTTTAAAACATAAAATAGAAATTACGGGCAGTAGTCGCACCGATACGGGAGTTCACGCTGTTCAGCAAATGGCGCATTTTGATATGGCAAACGAAATTTCGGATTGTGACAATTTAGTTTATCGAATGAATAAATTGCTGCCATTTGATATTTCGATTCAAAAAATATTCAACGTTGCGGATAATTATCATTCAAGATTTGAGGCCATTTCTCGAAAATACGAATACCGAATTTCCCGCAAAAAGAATCCGTTTCGAAGAGGCTTAACTTATGAATTTAACGGAAATATTAACATTGAACTTATGAATGAAGCGTCCAAAATTCTCTTCAAACATATTAATTATCAATGTTTTAGTAAAATTCACACGAATGTTTTGACTTTTAACTGCACAATATTAGAGGCTCAATGGGAGGAAAAACAAGAAGATTTATTAGTTTTCTCCATCAAAGCGAATCGTTTTCTCCGTGGGATGGTGAGAACAATTGTTGGAACGCTTTTGGAAGTGGGGTTGGGTAAAATTTCTTTAACTGCATTTGAGGAAATAATCCTTTCAAAAGACCGCAAAAAAGCAGGAAGGTCGGTACCAGCAGAGGGTTTATTTTTGATGGAAGTAAATTACTGAATACAATTTTTGAAATAAAGACGGCATCGCTTTGGGCGATACCATCGTTATTTTATCTTGATTTAAAGATTAATCAATCACCAATTTTTTGCTAAGAATACCCTCCTCATTTTTAAAACTTAATACATAATTTCCTGATTGATAATCATTTAATTGAATAGTTACTTCATTTGTTTTCGTGATTTCTTTCTGGAAAAATTCTACACCATGCAAATCCACAATCTTTATTTGTCCTTTCATTGGCTTAGAAAATTTTACCGTAATGAAGCTGTGTGAAGGGTTTGGGAATAATTCAAATTGGCCAAAAATCTCTTGTTCATTCGCTAAAATAGTTGCCGTCGTTCCTTTTATGGTGGCAAAATCCGATTCTGTTTTATCGCCATAAGCCTTCAAACGGTAGAAGTAAGTTGTTTTATCTTTTAGAGAAACTTCAGCATATTCCGTTTTTGAAACGTCTAATTTTATCAATTCTTTATAATCTTCGGTTTCGGCATTTTTCTTTTCCAACACATACAGCGTAGCATTTTGGATAGGTTTCCACGAAAATTTTAAAGCCTCGTGTGTAACCGAAGTAATGGACAATTCTGGCGTCATCAGAACATTGGGCGTGGCAATGGATGCTTCATTAAGCAACGATTCTGTTATATTTCCTACCGCTTTAATTCGATAACTATAAAGTGTATTGGGCAATAAATCTTTATCCGTGAACGACACAACCGTTGGCTCGAACGTGGCGATGATTTTATAATCTTGCGTGGGCGATTTTCTTTCTAAAATAAACGAATTTACATTGGGTACGGATTTCCAATTTAATCTTAGCGAATTATAGTATAAAACAGTCAAAGCAAGTTCTGGACTTTGCAAAGGAACGAGCGTTGTAACTTCAGCATTTGCATAACCAGATTCGGTAAACGTTCCAATTGCTTTAATTCGATAAGCATATAAAGTACTGTTTTTCAGATACTTATCTTGATAATCCATTACATTTACTTCTACTTTGGCAATTTGTTCAAAGGAATTTGTCGTTAGGTTTTTCCTTTCAATGAGATAACTAATAGCCTCTGGAACTGCTTTCCAAGCTAATTTTATGGACTCAATTCCAGTAGCATTAGCGGTCAGATTTGGCAAATCTAAGGCTTTAGGCATTTGAATCTGTACACTTGAATTTTCTGATTCTACGTTGTCTAAAATGGCTCTTATTCTGAAAGTATATAATGTATTTCCTGCTAAATTATCCACTAAAAATGACAGCGTTGCTTTTGGAATATTTTTTACCAGTTTAAAATTTTCAGTTTGCAAATCTTTTATCTCTAAAACATAAGCCGCATTGACAACCTCCTTCCACGATAATTGTACAGAAGTAGCCGTTTGAATTTTAGCCAACAACGTGGGAGAATTTAAAGGTTCAGCAATGGCTTGCTTGTTGAATGAAAATGCACTCATTCCCCGCTGATTTTTCAGAAAAGGTCCGCCAAAAACCCCTCTCAAATCAATGGGATAATTTAAAGGATAATAAGCAGGCAAATATGTAAGTGTTTGGGTTCCAGTATATCCCGAAGTTTTCAAAATAATTTTATTGTTTTCGGCTCTTCCAGAAACAACCTTATCCGTGGCATTATTGAGGTAAATAAAATCTTTCATAAAATACTTCCGAAGCGTGCCATTATCTTGATTGTAGGTGGAATCTGCCAGCCAAACCATTTTTTGTGAATCTTCAAAAAGCACCGTTATTTCATCTTTCGCCACCTTGGAATAATAGACTTTTTGCACATTTGGCGAGTTGATTTGCAAAGTATCCGTTGAACCATAAAAATCACGAGAAACCAATTTGAATACATCGGTTGCCATTTTTTTATAACCATTCACTGAATAATGCCCTCCGTCGTACCCAGCATTTCCGATGGTCGCAATGATTTCAGTTTTGGGAAAAGTCTTCTTGATTTGGCGTTGATAGTCACGTAAATCTGCTGCTTCCGAAAACGGAAAACCCGTAATATTTATCTGAAAAATATAGAATTTCCCGACCGAAGGATAATCTGTTTTCCAAAAATTATACAATTTTTCAAATTCAGGTTTCCAGACAGCGGGTTTATCAATGGCCTCCGCTTCACCTTGCCAATAGAAAAACCCTTTCAAATTATCGAAATGCCCCGATTTTTTAGCTCTGTATAAAAGTCTTCCATACACATTTGTTACATTGCTTGGATTGGCGGCATCACGAATGGTATGTTCCGTAATGGCAGAACCACTAATGGCTTCGTTCATAAAACAAACTGGAATTCCGTATTTTTCTACAATTTGTTTCTGCAATTCAATGCCCCAAACGCCCACGTAAGGCTTTCCATTATTTGACAATGCCCAAGTAGTATCTGATTCGGTAATGAATGGATTTGCCGTTTTTGCTTGCCCAAAAGTTCGACAAAAATCATTTCGATAATCAGAATTTGGGAAGGTTGTTGATACACCCCATGCGGCCGCATTTGATTGTCCATTAATAAGATAAGCATCACCCGAAACTACATTTTCACGGGAAGTAACTAACACAGAATCAGCGCCTTTGATGGCGTATAATCTAAAATTATAATTTGCTAATTCAGCTTTTATAGTATGTGAAAAAGAAAAATTTGCGATAGTTCCTGTAAAATTTAAAGCACTTTTGAAATATTTCACCATCGAATTATTACGAAAAACCAACAATGATAAAGTATTATAGTCAGTCGTTTCTATTTTCCCCTTAATATCAATTACGGCTTCATTTTTTGCATTACGTGGAAATAATTGAAAACTTTGAGGAATTTTTGAAAAAGTTACCGCAGGAATTGGCACAAAAGGTTCAATTATAACTTCAAAAAATGATAAAGCTCGCAAGCCACGTTTGTTCTTGATATAGGGGCCAGTATAAGGGAAATCTGGACTTTTTGAATCAATCAATGGCGGTAAATACGAAACTAAATTGGCGGTAGTGGGTGAGTTTAGTTTCAACACTACCTGATTAGCGACCGCCAAACCAGCAGAAACTACGCCATTAATGCCGTTTAAATAATACTGATTTTTCATCAACAAGTTCCGAACTTGGTCTGTCCAAATCAACTCTTGTCCATTATCAAAAAGTAAGGTGATTTCTGTTTTTTCTTTGTTCGAGAAAAATGCTCTTCGGATATTTGGGGCATTAATATTATCGGTATCGGTTGAATTATAAAAATCTCGACCCACCAATCTGGCAAACTCTTGGGCATTCTGAATATAACCTTCGGTGGAATAATGCAAACCATCAAACCCTGGCGTTCCAACGGATGCAACTACTTGAATATCAGGGTATTTATCCGCTTCTTTTCGTTGAATATCACGTACTTGTGGCGCATCTGGACGGGCAAAATCAATGATGTCAATTTGAAAAAGATAGATTTGTTTTATGGAAGGCAAATCTGTTTTTAAATTCTTATAATACACATCAAAATTGCCTCCCCAATCAGTTCCTTCTCCGTAAGCCTCCGTTTCACCTTGTCGATAAATCATGGCTTTGACCGATTGTGACACCCCAGCTTTCTGAATTCTATACAACATTCTGCCGTAGCCATTGGTCAAATCAGTTGGATTATTAGCGGTTCGAGTAGCGTGTTGTTTCATCGACGACCAATTAAATCCTCCATTAATTAAGCACGTTGGAATCCCATATTTTTCTAAAATAGTTTGCTGAAATTCAAAACCCATCGTGCCAACTCCCTGGTTATAAGCATCTTGATTCGATAAAGCCCAGAGCGTATCCGCTAGATTAGCGGTATCTATTCCCCAAGTTCCTGATATTTTTCCGAATGTTCGGCAGAATTCATTTTTTCGAGAATCGTTAAAAAAAACGGTGGCATTTGATTGCCCAGACATGATATAGACATCACCCGAAACGATATTTTCACGATTTACCACATTGATAGAATCCTTTCCCTTAACCGCATAAATCTTGAAATCGTATTCTGCTTTTTCCGCTTTGATTCTAACGGGTAAAAAAGCAAATTTACCCACTGTATTTACGTAAGCAAGACTGGCTTTTTGATAGCCAATAATTTGTTTGTTTCTAAGAATTTGGACTGAAAAATATTCCCATCCAGCTTCTTCTATTTTTCCAGAAATAGGAACAAAAGCCTCACTTTGGTCATTTCGGGGATATAATTGATAACTTTGGGGAAGTTTATCAAAGGTCGTAGCAAAGAATTTCTGTGCTTTTAAAGAAGTACAGACAAGTAGAAAAAGTAGTAATGTGCTAAAATTTTTCATTTAGTATGATAGGTTTTACAGCTTAAATTTATGGGTTATTTTTGGGGGTTATAAAATACTGCTTGTGTATATACGTTTTTTTGAAAGGGATAGATTTAGGAAAAACCATATCTATTTTACGGAATTTTTCCTAATATTTTATTTTTTGATTGCATTGATACGAATAATCTTACATTTTATTTTCAAAATTAACCTTCAAAGACTCGTTTCACTTCATTAAGTTTTAATAACGCTTCAATCGGTGACATCGTATTAATATCCATGTTTTTCAAAAGTGCTTCAATTTTTTCCGTTTTAGGATTCTTTTCTGCTTCAAAAATTGCCATTTGAAAATTCTGTTTTGGCATTTCTTTGATGGTTTGGCGGTGCTGTTCTTTGGAACGATTTTTCTCTAATTCTACCAATATTTCACTCGCCCGAAACACTACATTTTGTGGGATTCCAGCCAATTGAGCCACATGAATTCCAAAACTATGCTCTGAACCACCTTCTTGTAGCTTGCGCATAAAAATCACTTTCCCGTTGATTTCTTTTACCGAAACGTTGAAGTTTTTGATTCTTGAAAAGTCATTCGCCAATTCATTCAATTCGTGATAATGGGTGGCAAAAAGCGTTTTTGGGCGGCAATTTGAGTGATTATGCAAAAACTCCGCAATCGCCCAAGCAATCGAAACGCCATCGTAGGTACTCGTTCCACGACCAATCTCATCCATTAAGACGAGACTTCTGTCCGAAAGGTTGTTTAGGATACTGGCCGTTTCGGTCATTTCGACCATAAATGTTGATTCTCCTTTCGATAAATTATCACTTGCCCCAACCCGAGTAAATACTTTATCGACAATCCCAATATTTGCTTCGGTTGCGGGAACGAAACTACCAATTTGAGCCATCAAAACAATTAAAGCGGTTTGTCGCAGAAGGGCAGATTTTCCCGCCATATTTGGGCCCGTGATGATGATAATTTGCTGGGTTGAATCATCCAAATATAAATCGTTTGGCACATATTTTTCTCCCAAAGGCAACTGTTGTTCAATAACAGGATGTCGTCCATTAATCACACTAAGCACCTTACTATCAGTTACTTGCGGCTTTGAATAATTATTTTTAACCGCCACTTTCGCAAAATTTGTTAATACGTCAAGCACCGCAATAATCTTGGCATTTTGTTGAATTTGGTGAATATACTCGTTGGCTACATTTACTAATTCATTGAAAATTCTTTGTTCGATAACGTTGATTTTATCCTCCGCACCTAAGATGGTTTCTTCATATTCCTTTAATTCGGGCGTGATGTATCTTTCGGCATTTACAAGCGTCTGTTTACGAATCCAGTCTTCGGGAACTTTATCTTTATGAGAATTAGTAACTTCTAAATAATATCCAAAAACTCGATTGAACGAAATCTTTAAAGAAGTAATACCCGTCCGTTCAATTTCACGATTTTGAATTTGCATCAAAAAGTCCTTTCCTGTGAAGGCAATGCCCAAAAGATGGTCTAAATCTTCATCCACTCCCTGCCGAATCATTCCTCCTTGATTGCTCAAAATGGGTAAATCATCCCGAAGTTCTTTCTGAATTTTATCCAATAAAAATTGACAAGGATTTAGTTGGTCAGCGTATTTTTTTAATAGTTCTGAGCCATGAGCTTTGAGCTTTGAGTCTTCAGTTTTGAGTTCATTTTTACTTTCCTCAACTGTTGATTGCTGACTGTCAACTGCCGATTGCTTATAGTCAGGATTGAGAACTTCATTCAAAAAGTCATCGCTACTGATTTCATTTCTTTCGGTATCATCATCAAAAATTCCTCCTCCAACGGCCAATTCACGAGCATCTTTTTCAGAATGAAAACCACCCACAATTTCTAAAGGCTTACCATTGATCAATTGCCAACGGCTAGGTTCGATGTGAAGAAGTGCTTTTTTGAGGGCTAATAATTCTCTTGGATTAATTCTACGAACGGCTACTTTCGAGATAAGTCGCTCTAAATCACCAATTTGTTTCAAATGAGATTCTAAACTTTCACGCAATTCTTCGTTTTCTTTAAAATAAGAAACTGTGTTTAATCGCTCTTGAATTTGCGCTTTTTCTTTGAGTGGTAAAACCAACCATTTTCTCAACAACCTTGCGCCCATCGGTGTCATGGTGTGGTCGAGAATTTGAATTAACGGAATTCCGCCCTCCTGCTGTGCCGACACTAATTCCAAGTTGCGAATCGTAAATTTATCCAACCACACATATTTCTCTTCTTCCAAACGATTGATGCGAGAAATATGCCCCACTTGCTTGTGTTCAGTTTCGGACAAATAGTGCATGATCACGCCCGCCGCAATAATTCCTTCGGTGAGTGATTCAATACCGAAACCTTTTAAATTATTGGTTTTGAAGTGATTAGTCAATAATGGGTAAGCAAAATCATGCTTAAAAGCCCAATCATCCAAACCAAATGTTAAATATTTATCCCCAAATATTTGGGTATATTCCTGCCGATTTTTCTTGCAAAATAAGACTTCCGAAGGCGAAAAACTTTGTAGTAATTTCTCAATATATGCCACATTTCCCTGCGAGCAAAGAAATTCGCCCGTTGAAATATCCAAAAAAGCAACCCCCAAAATTTCCTTTGAAAACGATGAAAAACTGATGGAAGCCAAATAATTATTTTGCTTCATATCCAACACATTATCGTTGTAGGAAACCCCTGGTGTCACCAATTCTGTTACGCCTCTTTTCACGATTCCTTTTGCCGTTGCGGGGTCTTCTAACTGGTCGCAAATGGCCACTCGCTCGCCTGCACGCACTAAACGGGGGAGATAATTATCCAAAGAATGATGCGGAAAACCCGCCAAATGGTCATCGGCATTTCCATTATTTCGACGGGTAAGCGTAATATTCAGAATTTTAGAGGCACGCACGGCATCTTCCCCAAAAGTCTCATAAAAATCACCAACCCGAAACAACAACAAAGCCCCTGGATATTTCAATTTAATTTGATTGTATTGCTTTGAAAGGGGCGTTTCGTGGGATTTTTTTTCTTTTGTTTTATCGTTAGGGTTATTGGAAGGTCTTGCCATTAGGGGATTTTAGAAGAAGTCTCATTGCTCCTTTTTAGTTGAAAATTGAATACGGAACGCCGCCCGATTAAACATTGAGAATTGAACATTAAAATTCATTCTCTAACAAAAATACAAACAGCAAGGCAAAGAGTTGATAAAGTGGCGAAAAGAATTAGTTTTTGATCAATCTGTTATAAATTCTTTTTGTGCAAAATACTTATAGCTGAGCCTTTTGCCATAAACACACTATCAGGAGCATTTTCATTTAAAAATGAGAAAGTTTTACCGTACAATTTTTCAAAATCACATTCAATTTTATAATTTTTGACCTTATGAATTTGCCATGACGGATGCTGCACGCCGTACTCAAAAGTGGTAGTTTCGCTGTATTTTGAATAGCCCCAATAATGCTCGGCGATAAATTGTTCCTTGCTTCCTTCAATCATTGGGGTAGAAATTTTCTCGGTAGTTGCTTCTAATTTATTCCAAATGCCTTTAAATTTCCAATGATAACCCAAATTGATTTCGTTTTCCGTTTCTTTGTGAAAGTGATTCATCGCTAACGTAATATATTTTTCACGATATAAAGTATTGGCAATCAAAGTAATAGCTAATTTTGGAACAATTTCTTTAATGAAAACGGCGCCTCTTTTCCACGTATTTCCATCTTTTACTCGCACATAGAAACGAAGGTTCACTTCTTCAAAATTGACGTGAAAAGGAAAAGATAGACCTAAAATTTTCGTTTTTTCAAACATAAAACCGATTAAACTGACGTAACAAACCCCGTTGAAATAATCTAACTCAGTTTTGGGCGGTAAATATGGCAGTAAAATTTTGGGGTCAATCACGTAATTCGCCATAATGAGATTGTTCCATTCAGCGGTAAGAAATTTGTCTGGCATATTTTTAATGTTAATGATGATATTTAATGAAACAGTATGAAATCAAAAGAGTTTTAATAAAATAAGGGCAAGATTTAACTTTTTAAATATCAACAATCAGATTAAATTTAACAGAGAAAATATATTCGCTAAATCAAAACTTATGAAAAAGATTCACTCAATTGCCTTTATGGCAGCCTTTAGCATCATTATTTTAAGTATCAGTTCATTTCAAATACAGGACGAAACAGCCCTAAAAAAAGAGAAATCGTTGGACTCATTTAAGCAAATGCTCACGGTTATAAAACACCCACGTTGCATGAACTGTCATCCATCCGACGACCATCCGAGGCAAGGGAATGATAGGCACGTCCATCTTTTCAATGTGCAAAGAGGAAAAGATAACGAAGGACTGGCAGCGATGCGCTGTAATACTTGCCATCAAAAAACAAATAATCCTTATTCCAACGTTCCCGGAGCGCCCAAATGGCATTTAGCTCCTATTGGCATGGCTTGGCAGGGTTTATCCGATGAAGAAATTGGAGAATCTATTTTGAATATGAAGACAAATGGCGGAAAAAATCTGGAGGAATTAGTCCACCATATGACTAAAGATACGTTGGTTCTTTGGGCTTGGAATCCTGGAAAAGGGCGCTCATTACCTCCGCTTAATCAAGCACAATTTGCCAAGGCCGTGAAAGATTGGGCGGACAATGGGGCGGCGGTTAAGTGAGTTATTTAGTTAAGATTAACGTAGGCTGGGTTTTGAACCCAGCCTACGTTCTCTATAATTTTCAAAATATTAAACTCCTCAAAAAATGAGAATAGATTTTACCATAAATGGCATTCCCAAAACGGTGGATGTGCCAGAAAACATGCCTTTGTTGTGGGTGGTACGTGATGTGCTGAACATGAAAGGCACAAAGTTCGGCTGCGGACAAGCGGCTTGTGGCGCTTGCACGGTTCACATTGATGGAGATGCCATCCGTTCGTGTTCATTTGCTGCGCAATATGCTCAAAGCAAACACATTACAACCATCGAAGGACTGTCTTCGGGCGAAAAATTGCATCCCGTTCAACAAGCTTGGATTGAGGAAATTGTACCTCAATGTGGGTATTGTCAGCCAGGTTTTATGATGTCGGTTGCAAATCTTTTAGATAAAATTCCAAATCCGACCGATGAAGAAATTGATGATAATATTACCAATATTTGTCGCTGTGGAACGTATTATCGTATGCGAAAAGCCATTCATCGGGCAGCGGAAATAAAATCTTCTCAACTATAATCTCCCTAACATCTTCAAAATATGGAAAAGAAATCTATTAATCGTCGAGGGTTTATCCTCAAAACTGGGGTTGGATTGGGCGTATTATTGGGCGTTGGCGTCGTGGCTTGCGGACCGCTCAGAAGAACCATTGCCCAAAAAGTGGATGAAGGCGGTGTTGGATATAAAAATGAGTACGAAGCCTATATTTGGTTTGAATTACAGCAAGATGGTAGCGTAATTTTGCACTCTCCAAAAGTAGAAATGGGTCAAGGAATTTTTACGGCTTTAGCGCAAATTGCCGCCGAAGAATTGGAAATGGACTTTAATAACATCAAAGTTGTTCACGCTACCACCAATCACGGTCCAATTGATGCTTTATCAACGGGCGGGAGTCTCACCGTTTCAACGCTCTATCAACCGCTTAGAGAACTGGCCTCCACCATGCGAGAAATGATAAAAGTAAATGCAGCTAAACTCATGGGCGTTCCAGCCAATACATTAACCGTTAAAAATGGTGAAGTGATAGGGGCAAATGCAAAATTATCTTTTGCAGAAATAGCCACAAAATCAACGGATTGGCATTTAAAAATCGAGAATCTTGTCTTGAAATCAAAAAAAGATTTCACCCTCATCGGAAAACCCATTCCCCGCATTGATTTAGTACCAAAAGTAAAAGGAGAAACCTTGTACGGCATTGATTCTACTTTCCCAGATATGCTTTTTGGTTCTGTAGCTCGTCCACCCGTTTTTGGAGCAGTTTTCAAAAGTGCCGAAGCGGGAAATGCTACAAATATGCCCGGCGTCGTAAAAGTAATTATTGAAGATAGTTTTGCGGGCGTAGTAGCAAAATCAAGAGTACAAGCAGAAGATGCCAAAAAAGCACTCAAAATTAACTGGATAATGCCCGATAAATTAGTGCAACAGGCAGACGTTGAAGCATTGGTGAAAGTGAGTGTTGGCAAAGATGTTATTATTCAAAAAGAAGGAAATACTGCTATTTTGAAGAATGAAGACACTTTTACAAAAGAATATTATAGTCCATTGGGCGCTCATGCGCACATTGAACCCAACGGATCTGTCGCTTTTTATCAGGATGGCAAAGTGGTCGTAAAAATGAGTACGCAAGTAGCCAAAATCACCCGTGATGATGTAGCAAAAGCCTTGAAAATTGATGCAGAAAACGTGGATATTCAGTCGCAATATTTGGGTGGCGGATTTGGCAGAAGACTTCAAACATCCCATGCCATTGAGGCCGCTTTAATGTCGAAATCCGTTGGAAAGCCCGTACACGTATTTTTTGAACGTACCGAAGAGTTTCAAAATGGCGTTCTCCGCCCACCAACGCACAATATTTTGAAGGCCAAATTAGATGCCAACGGAACGATTGAAGCCCTCGAACATCATACCGCCAGTGCCGATGTTGCTTTCAATTCTGCTATTTTAGCCAATATTTTCAAACCCCTCAGTTCATCCATTGCAGAATCATTGGTTGGTGCGGATTTTGGCGCTTGGAGAGGCGGTATGATTCAATATAAAAATATAAAAAATTACAGCACCACGGCGTATCACAAAGAATTACCTTTTCAAACCAGTTGGTGGCGTGGACTTGGACTTTTGGCGAATACCTTTGCCATTGAATCTTTCATGGACGAACTCGCTCACCATTCGAAGCAAGACCCTTTGGCTTTCAGATTAAAGCACCTTCCCGATGACGAAAGAGGACGTTCAATTAAAAATGTGTTGAAAGCTGCTTGTGAAAAAGCGGGTTGGGGGAAATCTCTCCCAGAAGGCCGTGCAATGGGTTTAGCTTGTTCAATTGACGTAAATACGCCCGTCGCACAAGTAGCAGAAGTGGAAATAAAGAATGGGCAAATCAAAGTCAAAAAAGTAACTTGCGCCATAGACCCCGGGATAATTATTAATCCAGATGGCGTAAAAGCACAGGTGGAAGGCGCCATTATCATGGGTTTAAGTGCCACACTTTTTGAAGAAGTAACGGTAAAAGATGGCTTAGCAACTCCCAATGCTTTTGGCTATTATCCAATGGCCTATTTGCGTGATGCCCCCGAGATTGACGTAGTTTTATTGTCAAATGGCGAAAGTCCTCGGGGCGTTGGCGAACCTCCCATTGGCCCAATTGGGGCGGCCGTTGCAAATGCTGTGTTTAATTTAACGGGAAAAAGATTAAATCGAATTCCTTTACAATCGCATATTTCCTAGAATAATAAACGCAGGTTGGATTAACCTTTAATGTAAAACCAACCTGCATTTTTTATTGCGAAAACAATGTATATATTTGTAAATCAGACACTTAGATAAATAAAATGCTTTTAA
>NZ_CBABQS010000070.1:0-25023 GCF_964672035.1 Arcicella sp. | reverse complement strand
TTCCCGTACGGACTACAAAAGGCTTCACAAATATTGTGAAGCCTTTTTCTTTTAGTTAGTTATCCATTTCTAAAAGCATAAAAAAAAACGCCCTTCAAAAGAAGAGCGTTTTTTTTATTATCGGGAAACGACATCGCCATTCCGCCATTGTTCTACCGTAGGAAACCAAATTGATTGATATTCGGCGTAACGTTGTAATTCGTAATGATCATCCGCAAATTGATTTGAACGCTTTGTAAAAGTAAAATTCAATTCAGAATATTGCG
Source organism: Arcicella sp. (assembly GCF_964672035.1). Taxonomy (NCBI): domain Bacteria; kingdom Pseudomonadati; phylum Bacteroidota; class Cytophagia; order Cytophagales; family Flectobacillaceae; genus Arcicella; species Arcicella sp. The sequence continues at coordinate 24,757 of NZ_CBABQS010000070.1, read as the reverse complement.
AGGCACGAGTGTAAGTCCAGATTTCTTTATCTTTCATACGAGTAATTCGTACTGGGTCGCCCATAATAATAAACACCATTCCTTTATCCGTTTTCCAACCATCTTTATAGGTCGTAAACAAGCGATTTGCCTTCTCCACACGCTGATAAAAAGCCTTTATCGTACGTTTGGCGGTAGCTTGATTACCTTGGGTTATATTCAACCAATAATTATCTAACGTTCTTTTGGGTTCTTTTGAATTATACAAATCATTGGTTTCAGCATTAGTACTCATATAAATCAAAGGGCGAACCAATTTCTCTGGACGAGTCAACTTTGGAAATCTTTTGTCCGTCACCACCATCCCAATTCCATAAACTTCCGTTGTATCTCTTGAAAAATAATAAAGTGCCTCATTTGACAAAACCATGGGCGTATTAGAAGTTACGGAAAAAGAAGAATCAACGTATAGACTTTTTGAAGCGGTTCTGGGCGTGGTGGACATCGGAGAAATGGCCGCCTCAAATTCGTATTTATATCGAAATGCTTTAAATGTTTGAGAGCGGTTGTCCAAACTTTTCAAGATAACGGTATCTTCCACAGAAAAATAATTTCTTGCTAAAGGTTTATTGCCAGTCTTGTCAAAAAACATAAAATAATCTCCCACTTTGCCCGATTGAAATCTTAATAAACAATCATTCACGGTACTATTATTCGTTTTTAAATCTTTTACTACCGTTTGAGCAACTGCCGTAAACAAATCTTTGGGTTTAGGAATATCAAACCAAACCGTAAGAAGCTCACCATCACTCGATACATTTTCAGAATTTATCGCAATTGTTCCTGAATTTAACAATTGCTGTTTGTTGATATAATCTGGATATAAACTATAACTTACAGAAAAATCCCTCATAGCATCGCCCAAACTAACATTTCTATTGGCATCTATACTCAAATAAACCCTCACTGAAGTACCATTATCCAAAAATCTACTTTTGGTAATTATTTTTTGTAAAGCAACTTTATTATCAAGAGGATTGGCCTGTTTCGAGCTTGGATTCGTTACCGCACAACCCGACAATATTGCCATTGAGAAGAAAGTTAATAGTATTTTTTTCATTTTTTATGTATCCTTTAATGCCAGGAAAATCAATTTGTGGTAGTATAACGAACCAATTTAACAAGTATTTTTCTGATGTCAAGCAAAAGCGGTAAATTTGGCATAAAATTATCAGATTTAGCTATTTGATGTTTGATATTCGTTAATCGTAAAATTATTAAATAAAAAAATAATCATGTATAAAACCACAGAAATTGCCTCCTCTGACCTCGTTTCCGATAATCCTATTCATCAGCGATTGTTATTTCCATACATTGAAGTTGCCAAAATGATTTCGGGAAATTTACTCGAAATTGGTTGCGGGACGGGTCGAGGCGTGGCAGTTTTAGCGCCTTCTATTTCAAATTATACGGGTGTTGATAAAAACGAGCCTTTGATGACCAAGCTTTCAGCAGAATATCCGAATTTCAAATTTATTGATATGTTTTTACCGCCGTTGAAGGGCTTGGAAGACAATACTTTTGATTATATTGTAACCTTCCAAGTGATTGAACACATTGAGGATGACAACGAATTTATCAAAGAAGCCCACAGAGTCTTGAAACCAGGTGGAAAGCTGATTCTAACGACTGTGAACCGTAAATATTCATTATCTCGCAACCCTTGGCACGTACGAGAATACTTGGCGAGTGAATTGAAAAGTTTAATTCTAAAACATTTTTCAACCATCGAAACGAAAGGAATTCATGGAAATGCGAAAGTGATGGATTATTATGAAAAAAATAAACGTTCAGTAGAAAAAATTACTCGTTTTGATATTTTCAATCTTCAGTATCGTTTGCCAAGATGGATATTGCAGATTCCTTATGACATTGCCAACCGAATGAGCAGAAATATTATTCAAAAATCTGACAATCAATTAGTTACTAACATAACCTACAAAGATTATTTCTTGAATGATGATGCCGAGGAATGTTTTGATTTCTTTTATATTGCCACGAAATGAGCGGGGTGCGTAACCTTATGAGTTAAAAAAAATGCCGATTTGGAATTATCAGTTCCAAATTGGCATTTTTTTTGAAATTATTAACATTAACTGATGACTATTAATTGTTAATTGAATTTAACTTCTCGGATTCATTTTATACGTAATATTCACGGTTTCAGTTTTCTCATCAACGATTCCTGCATAAAATCCTGCAAAAACGGCTGCCGTTGGAATATCGATTTCATTTAAATTACGAATGTCCCATTTCACTTTGCGAGCGTCGATGCTCATGTGAATTACCAACTGATTTTTATTCTTTTCGATGATGTTCCAAGATACTTCTTCACCATCTTCAAATTCCATTAATAACTTTGTATTATTGTCTTTCAAATCCCAAGTGCCCATGTGTTTTTGACCGCCTTCGTCCGTATAAACAACTTTTTCATCGGCGGATATTTTAAAAGACTCTTTTGAAAAATCGTGTAAGTTAGCGTCAATTCCACGTTCATATAGTACATTCTTACGAGCATCTGCTTGATAATTCACAACATTTACTACCCAGTTTCTTGATAACATTTTAACCAAGGTATCATCGTCCACTTCTTGAACAGTTACTGATTGATTTTTTTGAGGGGACAAATTACTTTGCTGCTGTTTTACTTTGCACGCATAAACCACCGAGCTAAATACTAAAATAGCTACGGTCAATTTAATCATTTGTTTCATATATTCCTTACTTTTAGATTAGGTAAACCTCTTTTGGTTTACGTTTATAAAATAGATAATCACCGACTTCGACAAGAAGTCTATTTAATGAGATAACTAACTGGTTATTGATGTGTGGTATTAGGATTATTCTGTGAAATGTTTTCCTGTGATACGTCAGGAATGAGAAAAGAAATTGAGCAAGTATCTGATTAACAGATATTTAAGAATGGTGAATTGTGTGATACTTCAAAGAACGATTTGTACATTTCCACAGACAGTTCATAAAGGTAATACATTTAATTTTAAAAAAACTAACCGTTTAATAGAAAGATGGAATTGTACTATTAAATGATTCATATAATTATACCTATTCCCCTAAGAATACAATTACTTTTTCAGAATAGTTCAATAATGATAATTCAACAAAAAACCGCTCCTTTTCAGAAACGGTTTTTTGTTGAATCGGGATTTAATCCATGTTTAATAGACTTAATCAAAATAGTCAATTTAACGTTTTACTTTTTCAAAATTGGGGCTAAGGTTTTGAATTTGCCATCAATTTTAAAATCATACTTCAAACCTAATATTTCGGTAATCATTGGATAAACGTTCACATTTTCAAAACCTTCAATTTTTGTTTGTGGTCTGAAAGCGGGACCCCAAGCAAAAAAGGTAGCGTGCATATCTTCAATGGCTTTTGTGCTTGTTCTTTATTATTTGTTCGGTTAGGAATAATTTGTTGAGTTAAATCCGAAGAAAAAGATGCCAAAGAACTCAGGCAAAACAAGAAAGGAATAAATCGTTTTACGATGGTATTTATTTAAAAAAAAACTATAATCCTGTTTGAAATGGACTAAGATATTTTAGTTGGGATGAATTAACTAAAGACAAAATTTAGTCCATTCCGATTCAAAAACAAAAAACATGAGCCAAGTAAACCGCATTAGTCTTTAAAACATCGCCACAAATAACCCTTTTTTTAGAAGAATTTAGAAACGAAAAACATAAACATAAAAAAGACAGCGAAAACTTTACGAACTTTGTAGGAATATTTAAGTTCAATTATTGATATGACAACAGAAAACGATTCAAAAGATTATAAGAAACCAGAAGGTTACAAGAAACCTGATGGCTATAAAAAACCATTCCAAAATAATTTTTTCAACCAAGCAAAACCTGAAAGTAAGGATATTGTCTTTGGAATTCAATCCGTTTTAGAAACGCTTCGTGCAGGGAAAGAGATTGACAAAATACTGGTTCAGCGGGAATTAGGGAGTTTGGAAGTACTGGAATTCGCTCGTATGCGTGGCGTTCCTGTACAAAAAGTACCTTCGGAGAAATTAGACAGAATCACCCGCAAAAATCATCAAGGTGTTATTGCTTTCGTTTCGGCCATTAATTATGCCAAGCTCGAAAACGTAGTAGCTGATGTGTATGAAAAAGGGCAGGTCCCTCTGCTACTCGTTCTCGACCGTATTACGGATGTGCGTAATTTTGGAGCAATTGCTCGTACGGCAGAATGTACAGGTGTTCACGCTATTGTGATACCCACAAAAGGAGCAGCACAAATAAATGCCGATGCGATGAAGACTTCTTCTGGAGCGTTGAATTTCTTACCAGTTTGCCGGGAAGAAAATTTATTTATGACCATCAAGTATTTGCAAAATTCTGGTATTCAGGTTGTTGCATGTTCTGAAAAATTGTCAAAAAATATTTATGAAATTGATTTTACCGTTCCTACTGCCGTAATCATGGGCTCGGAAGAGGACGGAATTTCGGAAGAATTGTTGCGTATTGTTGATGAATTAGCCACCATTCCAATGGCCGGGCGAGTAGGTTCACTAAATGTTTCGGTAGCAACGGGCGTAGTTCTATTTGAAGCATTACGCAAGCGTTTGGCATAATATTGGACTGATTTAGTTTATTTTTAAAAATCCTTGGCATTGGCATTTCACCAATTTCAAGGATTTTTCTTTGTATTTTACCGTATAATCACTCAGCAATACCGTTCACTAATTCATCGTTTGTCATGGATTTTAATTCCATAAACTTATCCTATCTTTGATATATGAAATCAATCCCAATAAAAATATTTAAAATTGTTACCATAAATTAGTAATTCCGAAAGCCTGATGCTGATAGTATTAGGCTTTTTTGTGGAATTTAGACAAAATAAAAAGAGCATCGCCATTAGCAATGCCCTTTCCCGTCTTACCTCTAAACCTATTTAACTATGAAAAATCTTTATGTCTTTGTCAATTTTAGTTTGTTAGTTAGAAAAAAGTGGTGTTTCCAAAGAAAACACCCTTTCCCGTCTTACCTCTAAACCTATTTAACTATGAAAAATCTTATTTGTTACTATTCCCTTCTTATTAGTTTAGAAAAAAGTGGTGTTTCCATAGAAAACACTCTTTCCTGTCTTACCTCTAAACCTATTTAACTATGAAAAATAACTGCACTATTACCAATAAATAAACTAATTACGCACTCCATCGAATCTTTTCCTCAACCTTAAAATAATTAATTTAATAAAAAAAGTGGTGCTTCCATAGGAAGCACCCTTTCCCGTCTTACCTCTAAACCTATTTAACTATGAAAAATCTTATTTGTTTTCTGAATGAATACTTATGATTTGCGAATTTTATTATTCTTTTACACAAAAAAAATATTCTAATTTTATGAGTAATAATACTTAATAGAAATTCAAGTAAAATTCTCTTTAAATATGCACTAATAATGTTGAATTTTAAAAATTTGTTGTTTGATTGTTATCAATTAATAAACATAATAAAAGCGCTAAAAAGTTCCCATTATTTATGCTATTGCTGTTATATTCTTTTAACGATAAAGTATTTAATGAGTCACAGTAATTTGAAAAATATTTCAAAATAATTCTTAGAATTATCTAAAAGGTGTTTTTACTATTCAACGATGCAAAGTTCTGCAATATTATTGAATCTTGCAAGTTTTTCTTGCAATTGTCTGAAAATTTAATTTGCTAACTCGCTAATAGTCAGTAGCCAAAGTGGCTACTGATGCTTTAAAAGGCTTTTTCCCAAACATTATTTCGTAAAGGCTTACAAAAGTTTGCAAACATTTTGTTTGAAATATCCAAAACAATATTAGCCAAATCTTAGAATAATACAATTACTGATTAAATGAATTCATAGTCTTATCTAAGCCCTGTAAACAGAAGCTCATAATCATTTCTGAAGCCCTATCTAAATGTTCTGGTAATTGTTCAAATTGCGCTGCCTGGAAGTTACCTAACACATAATCAATCTGCCTTCCTTTGCCAAAATCATCCCCTACACCAAAGCGAAGTCTCGCATAGTCAGAATCACCTAAAATTTCTTGAATATTACGCAATCCATTATGTCCACCGTGTGAACCTTTAGGTTTCATTCTCAACTTTCCGTAGGGCAAAGCAATATCGTCCGTAATAATTAAGACATTTTCTTTCCCTACTTTCAATTCTTTCATCCAATAATTAACGGCTTTTCCGCTCAGATTCATAAAAGTGGTGGGTTTAATTAAATGAATTTGTTTGCCCTTATGCTTTATTTCTGAATGATAGGCGAGACGTTCCATCGAAAACTTTGTCTCAAATTCACCCGCCAATCGGTCAAGAACCATAAAACCGACATTATGACGAGTTAGCAGATATTCAGGCCCGATATTTCCAAGACCTACGATTAGATACTTCATTTAGATTGTATTTTTAATTTAGATTTTTTTAATTTCGTACTTAGGTTACGCATTTTGCTAAGTTAATTTTTTATTCAGATGTTTTTTAAGGTAACTATCTGATTTACAGCCATTTTTTATCGTCTTGTTAAGATAATAATTGCTATTAATTTTACTTAAATGAATCGGTAAAATTGAGTAATTTTGCCACTTATAAATTTCCCATGAAAAAAAGTACCCTTAACATAAAAATAATAGTTTTAATATCGTTGATTCTGTATTTTAGCGTAAATAGTGTTTTTTCTCAAAATGATAAAGCTCTCCCCGCCCCCATTAATACCTCTAAGTTTACAGAATACGCCCCGTCAGTCAGTGCTGATGGTAGAACGCTTATCTTCGAGTCCGACCGTCAAGGAGACTGGAAACTTTTCGAATCAAGGCGAAATGGCAAAAATTGGTCTGTACCAACTGCAATTCCCAAAATTACGACTACTTTTTTTGAAAAAGCTCCTCTCGGTGGCCCTTGTTTAAGTTACGATGGTAATTTATTGTTTTTTTCTGCTAATGGAAAAGATTCTGACGGACACGAAGATATTTATTATTCTATTCGTGAAAAAAGTGGTTGGTCAGCTCCGATGAATTTAGGAAGACCCGTAAATTCAGTAGATTACGAAGGATATCCGTCCTTATCCGCTAATGGAAAATATCTTTATTTCGCCCGAGCAAAATACGTTTTTGGCGATGAAAAAGACCCCCAGCAACGTTGTTATCGCATTATGCGGGCGGAACGTGGAGAGGATGGCACATGGCAAACAGCCTTAGAATTACCAAGCCCAGTCAACCTTATTTGTGAAAAAGCCCCAAGAATCATGCCCGATGGCAAGACCTTAATGTTTTCATCAATCAGAAAAGATGGTCAAGGAAATTTTGATATTTATAAATGTGAATTGCAAGAAAATGGCACTTGGACGAATCCCGTTGCGTTGGATATTTTGAATACTTCGGGCCCTGACCAGTTTGTGGCAGTACCTGCGTGCGGAGAAATGATATATTACGTAAAGGAGGGGGATATTTATACCACCACCGTTCCGATTGAGGCAGTTGCTACAATTCAAGGATACATTACTGATTCAACTTCCAACAATCCTTTATCCGCAAAAATTTTGGTGTCGGAATTTAATAATCCCGACACAGTTATTGCTGAATTTACCTCGGATGCTTTGGACGGACGGTTTTCGGTGGTTTTAATTCCCAAAGGCAAATACAATTTTGAAATTAATGAATCAGGATATTACCGTAAGAAGATTGTGGTCGATTTATCCGAAAAAAAAGATTGTGAGACTTTCGAGCAGGATTTTAGGTTAATACCCTTGGGAGGAAAAGTAAAGAGTAGTGAAGAAATGTTTAAACTCAGTTTTTTAGCGATTGATTCACAGACCAATTTAACGGTTCCCGCCAATTTTGAAGCCAAAGAAGTTATTACTGGACAATCAATTGCCCTTCAGTATAATCCTAATACCCTTCAAAATCAGGGTGGATTTCGTTTTAAAGAAGATTATTCTATTGAAGCTTCGATGAAGGGCTACAAAAATTCGAGCCTTTCGCTACGCATTGATGAAAAAAGTGAGCTTTTGCCCGTAAGTATCATTAAGTTGGATCCAATTTCTTCAAATTTTGTTGTAAAAGCCTACGATGCTGGTACGAACGATTTATTGAAAGAAACCAAAGTAACGATTACAGAAATTGCCACCCGTCAAATTGCTGAAGTAAAAGCAAATGCTGAAACGGGCGAGTGTGGAACAAATTTATTGACTGGTAAGCAATATAAAATAGTTATTTCATCAGAATTTTTTGAGGATCACGAACAGACCATTACTAAGAGTGAGACATTAAAAGATTTATCGGTAAAATTGATTCCTAAGCAAGTTTATACTGCCAATCTGATGGCGATGGATTTAGAAAAAGAAGAACCGATTGAGGCGAATTTCACCGTTACTTCTGAAAAAACAGGAAAAGTTTTTAAAGGCAATCGTGTAAAAGCGAAGACGTACTTTCCAGTAAATTTATTTCAAAATGATAATTTGAAAGTTGAAGTTGCTTCTGAAGGGTTTGCTACGGGTCGGGCATTATTAGAAATTACCAACATCAAGTTAGGAGAACATAACGAATACAATATCAAGTTAGCCATTGACCGTTATCCTTTAACCATCAAAGTAGTTGATGCCGAAACCCAAAAGCCCATTAAAGAAGCAGAAGTTAAAATTGCTGATTTGAAAACTTCGGAAGTAAAACAAGCCACTAAAAATAAGGCAAATGATTTTACGGCTAATTTGAAACGTTCAGGATTTTATGAATTAAATATCAAAGCGGAAGATTACGTAGAACTAACAAAACAGAAAATTGATAAAGCGCCCGAAGGTGGTGTAGTGAATTTTATGTTGCTGAAAAAGAAGCGTTTGCCCGTGAATTTTGCTTTTTTTGATATTCTGACCAATAAACCGTTAAAAGTAACTTTTAGCGTTCGATTGGAAAAAGAACAGAAAACATTTTCATTCAAAGACGAATCTGATGGAACGGTAAAAGTGGCTGAAAGAGAAATTTTCACCGTAGAAACCTCCGCTGATGGCTATAAACCAAAGCAAAGTACGTTCAATATGGCGGATTTTGCGGTTGATAAAAAATATTCATTTAATGTTAGTTTAGAAAAAGCCTTATTCGTGTTGAATATTAAGGCAACCAATAAAATAACGAATGAAACCGTAGCTATTGGAGATTATAAAATCACAGATTTGACCACAAAAACCAACAAAACGGATATGGTAAAATTACCTTCGGGTGATGCGACAGTGAGTTTAACCCCCGACAATAAATATCATTTAGAAATCATTGCGGAAGGTTTTGAGAAATTTGAACAGGATATTTCTAAACTTTCAAAAAATGAGTTGATTTGCCCATTAACCCCAAAACCGCAAGAATCAGCCTTGATTTTCTCAGCCGTTGATTCTACGAGTGGGCGAGTTTTGGAGGCTATTTTTAAGGTAACTCCTTCAAAAACAACCATTTTGACGCAAGGAAAAACTTCTGAAAGTTCGCCAGAATACAAATTGCCTTTAATCGAAACGGATAATTTTCATTTAGAGACTTTTGTAAAAGGTTACTACATTAAAAACGAAAATGTTACTTATACTTCATTAGGCAAACCCAAGAAACACGTGGTGATGATGTCTCGAAATTTTTCAGTTTTGAGTTTAAAAGCCTACGATGCCAACGACAATAAACCCGTTAGAGAAGTATATTATAGCCTGATTGATGCCATGAACAATAAACCCGTAGCAGCCATGATTACGATGCCAAACGGGGAATGTAGTGCCGATTTGAAACCTGGAAGAGAATATTTGATTAAGGCAAAATTGGCGGGTTACGATGATTATGAAAGTCGTTTTACCGCCAGTACCGACGACGTTAGCAAGCCCATAAAAATGCGTTCTTTAAGGAAATATAATCTTTTTCTGTATGCGATTGATGCTCGCAAGAAAAATAAAGTATCAGCAAATTTCAAGGTTTATGACCCAAGTAAAGAGGTTGTTGCCACAGGAAAAACGGATATTCTTCGTGAACAAATGGCAGTAGTTTTAACAGAAAAAACAAATTATTCGATTGAAATCACTGCGGCGGGCTATAAACCTTATGAAGGAAAAATTACGCCCGATAGCTCGATGAAAAATGCACCAATTGCTTCATGGTTAGTAAAAGATGACAGTAAATTCACGATTAGAGTATTGGATTTTCAGACTCGTAGAATTGTGGAAAAATGTACCGCAAAATTAACGGATGTGAAATCAAGTCAGGAATTAACGTTGGTTAAAAACGGGGATGAATATTCGGCAGAATTAAGCCCCGTGGCGAGCTATATGCTTGAAATTGAAGCCGTTGGTTATGCAAAATCAATTTTAAGAATTGATCCAAATACCGATCGAAAGCAGGATATTACCTTAATTAAAACGAGGGAACCCGTGGTAGCAAAACAATCTACTTTATCAGTCAGTACGGTAAATCCAAAAGAAAAATTGCCCAATTTGACAGGAAAAAGTTTCGAGAAAATTGAGAAAGGTAAAGCCATTGTGTTGAATAATGTTTACTTCGAGCAGAGTAGTTTTATTATGCAAAAAGAATCATCTACTGAATTAGATAAAATAGTTTCTATTTTAAAATCTAATCCGCAAACGAAAATTGAAATTGGTGGACATACCGATAACATAGGCGACCAACGTTTGAATTTAGCGCTTTCGGAAAACCGTGCGAAGGTAATTCTGAACTACCTTGTGAGTAAAGGAATTGAGGAAAATCGTTTACTTTATAAAGGATACGGCGGTACAAAACCCGTTGCTCCGAACGATAGTGAAGAAAACAAAAAGATGAATCGTCGGGTTGAAATTGTGGGAATTCAATAGATTTACAACAAATTATACTGAATTTAGCTTTAGATATATAGAAAACAACATTATTTAGTCCAACAATCTCAGAACGTATTTCGACCGTAAAACAATAAACTCAAAAACAAACCCCAATGAAAAAGCAACTCATTATTTTATTCTTTCTGATTATCGCCAGTTTTGCGGTTCAGGCCCAATCGGATGCAAACGCCCGCTTGTATGAACTACGAGTTTATTACGCTTCGGAAGGAAAACTTCCAGATTTAATGAATCGTTTTCAAAACCACACTTTAAAGTATTTTGAAAATTATAAAATGCGTTTAGAAGGTTTTTGGTTGCCTTTGGGAGAGAATAAAGAGAATAAATTGGTTTATGTTCTTTCGTATCCTTCACGTGAGGCAAGGGATAAATCTTGGAAAGAATTTATGTCTGATACTGGCTGGATAACGGTCATGAAAAATTCGGCAGTAAATGGTGAAATTGTGGCAAAAGTGGAAAGTACCTTTTTGAAAACCACCGATTTTTCACCCAACAACATGAAATCAGTAGGGAATAGAGTTTTTGAATTAAGAACGTATAAAACTACGCCAAACCATTTACCCAATTTATTATCCCGTTTTAGAGATCATACGGTGAAATTATTTGAAAATTATGGCATGGCCAATATCATTTATTGGACTCCCACCGACAAAGAACAAGGTTCAGAAGATTTATTAATTTACTTTTTAACGCACAAAACGAAGGAAGATGGTTTAGCTTCTTTCAAAGCCTTTGGCGCAAGTCCAGAATGGCAGGCAATTAAAAAAGCATCCGAAGAAAATGCAGGTGGTCCGTTGACCATTTCGGTTAAATCTGAATATATGGTTCCTGCTGATTTTTCACCCCTTAAATAGCGGTGAGCTTTAAGCGATGAGTTTTGAGCAAAACCTGCCAATTCCATTGTTTAATGCTCATTGCTCATCACTCAAAGCTAAAAAAATAATGTCAAAAATTGCTCTTATTACAGGCGCTTCATCGGGTATCGGCAAAGCAACCGCCGAGGCCTTTGCCGATTTAGGCATCAATCTAATCCTTTGTGGAAGACGCTTAGACCGTCTTTATGAAATTCAGGAGGTTCTTTCAACGAAAGTAAAAGTAAATATCTTGACTTTTGATGTGAGAAATCGTCAGGATATCGAAAAAGCCTTGAATACACTTCCAGAGGATTTGCGAGCCATTGATATATTGGTCAATAATGCGGGAAACGCTCACGGATTAAGTCCCATTCAGGATGGAAATCCAGATGACTGGGATGCGATGATTGATGGAAATGTGAAAGGATTATTATATGTTTCTAAGGTAATTATGCCGTGGATGATTTCTCATAAAAAAGGACATATCATCAATATTAGCTCAATTGCGGGAAAGGCAACATATCCCAATGGAAACGTATATTGTGCTTCCAAAGCAGCGGTTGAAGCCATTTCAGAAGGAATGCGTTTAGACTTAAACCCTCACGGCATAAAAGTCACAAATGTTGCCCCTGGCGCCGTTGAAACGGAATTTTCGTTGGTAAGATTTAAAGGAGATGATAAAAGAGCCGAGGCTGTTTATCATGGATTTGTCCCTTTGACTCCCCAAGACGTAGCAGAAACAATTGCCTTTGTGGTAACTCGTCCTGCCCACGTAGTTTTGGCAGATATTACGCTATTTCCGATTGCCCAAGCATCAGCAACTGTGCTTCGGAGAGATGTTTAAATAAAGTCAAATTTTAGGCGAAAAAAGAATACAAAATCTTACTTACATGTATCTACACGAATTTTCATTTTTTATCAACTAAAATAGTTATTTGTCAAAAAGTGAAGCAAATAAAGTTGTATTTAACAGATATTTAATAGTAAAAAAGCATATATTTGTTTTAATTTTCATAGTTAAATAGGTTTAGAGGTTAAACAGATAAGGGCGGGAGTTTCTCCTGTCCTTATTTTTATTTTACACAATAAAATGGTACCCCCCTTGTGAGTGATGATGTATTGGTATTACATACCAATTTCTTTTAAAAATTTAATCACCTTTTCCATCATCTCTTTTTTGTAATAAATAGAGTCGGTATGCCCAGCATTAGGAACAAATTCAATTTGAGCTTTCAAGTTTAGATTTTTATAGGCACTCAATAATTCGATGGATTGATTAATGGGAACTTGATTATCCTGTTCGCCATGCGCAATAAATATGGGCGGGTCGGTGGCATCTGCTTGATAAAAAGGACTTGCCAGTTTTGCCAAGTCGGTAGCTTGTTCCAAAGGTTTTCCTAACAAAATTGCTAAAGCAGGCAAACGCACATTTAATCCATGTGGCGTGGACTGATTGAGAATTGTCAAAAAATTAGTTGGCCCGTAAAAATCAAGGCAGGCTTGCACAGAAGAGGATATTTCGGGATAATTTCCCAGATTTCCCTCGAGGGTAGCATTATTATTTGTCGTGGCAACTAATGTTGCTAAATGTCCTCCCGACGAAGCTCCCCAAATAATTATTTTATCCGCTTTATAGCCGTATTTTTTGGCATTTGCCCTCAAAAAACGAATGGCAGCTTTAATATCATGCACATCGGCGGGAAAAGGTTTTTCGGTACTTGCATGAAAATCAATACTCGCCAAAGCATAACCATAAGCCAACAAACCCAAAGGCGGATTTTCTTTACTACCCGAATGCCAAGCACCCCCGTGAACCCAAACGATTAAATTAGGTTCTTTTTGTTGGGTAGGTTTATAAATATCCAATTGCAATTGCTTACCCCCATCCTCCGCATAATTAATGTTTTTAATAATTTCTTGGTCATTTTGTGCTTGGATTTTAGTGAAGCAGCATGTAAAAATGGTTAGGATAATCAGTGTTTTCATGTTTTTGGGTTTAATGAAAAAATCCAAGGCTTTTAACGCTTGGATTTTTTACAGACTATAATTATTAATTTAAAGCTAATTTTTGCTTTATTCTACTTCTTCACCACTAACCTTTGTCCAACAATCACCGCAAAATTCTTAATATTATTCCATTTCACAATCTCATCTATCGTTACGCCGTACAATTTTGAAAGCCTAAAAACCGTCTCTCCTGCTTGTAGCGTATGATATTTGCTATTATTCGATGGGCTACTATTCATTTTCGTTGGCGTGGGTTCTGGATAAACTGATACTGTTGGTTTTGTATTATCTCCCATAATGACCAATTCCTGTCCAATTTCAACTGTATTAGTTCCTAAGTTATTCCACTGTTTGATGTTGTCAACGGTCGCATTATAAATCTTTGAAACTCGATAGATCGTTTCTCCCGCTTGAATGGTATGAATGATTTTGTAGTTTGGTTTTGTACTCGAAGGAGCGGGCGTAAAAGGCTTACTCACGGCGGGTACTGTTGTTGGCGAAGGCTGATAAACCAACGTTGAAATTGGAGTATTTACTGCTGGATTTGTCGTAATTGGAATCGTCAAGGGCGTTGGAGTTGTCGAGGCGGTTGCAATATTTTCAGCGGTGGTTATCACGTCTCTAACAATGGGCGTAATAGTGGCGTTTTTATTTACAGGAGGTTGATTTTCAGCGGGATACGTATAAATTGCTGTAACAACTTCTCCTTCTTTTAACGCTCCTGTGATGGGTGAACCACTCGACTGATAAACCTTTAAAATCTGTCCAATTTTCAAAGGACTACCTGAATACATATCGTTTAAATTATACAATTCATCGACCGATACATTGTATATTCTTGAAATACTATAAAAAGTTTGTTTCGGTTCTACCGTATGATTTTTTACATTTTTATTGATTGATTTACCAGTGTTTGACAACGTACTCGTAGCCACTGGCGGACTATAAACCGTGGTTGAAACAGGTTTATTAGCTGGCGTATTAGTCACGGTTATTGGTGCTGAAATCGTTTTGGCAATAACTGGCTTTGTTGAGGCTATGACCACATTCTGGTCAGGTTTTGTTTCAAAAACAGTTATTTCTGGTTGCGTATTTTGCGGCACAATCACTGGTTTTTTTACAGGCTGTGAGTTACCATTAGACTGTCGAGACGTTGGCGTAATGATGGGTGTACTATCCGTAATGATAACTTTTTTATCTTCGGGCGATTGGACATATTCCACACTCTGCGCCTCTGGACGAGTTTCAATCAACCATAACAAACGCCCTTTTTGTAGTCTTTGCACTTGGGTAATACGGTTTTTTGCCATCAAATCCTCCATTTGCATTCCGTACATTTGCGAAATTTTCCAGAGGGTTTCGTAGCCCAAAACGGTATGATATGCTACTACAGCACGACGGTCTTTTTTCTTCAAATAATAAACTTCGTTCGGAATAAGCCTATCATTTTCATCAAGATCATTAAATCTCAAAAATCGTTTTAGGTTAATTCCCGCCCTTTCGGCAATACTTTCAGGTGTGTCTCCTTGTTTGGCAAGGATCCCTTTTTTACCGTTAATTTCATAGAAAACGGGTTCATTTTGCGTAGGCAGTTTTGTTAATTTAACCAAAACTGGAAAACCAATATCCTGATTTACGGATAGTTGCTCTTCGGAAAATTTCTTTTGATTATTTTTAATTTTTAAATCTAAATATTGCTGATTGTTCACGGGCAAATAAACGGTATAATCTTTATCATCGGGAACCGAAGAAGACCGTAACCAAGCATTGTTGACAATCACATCCGACAACGGCACATCCAATTCTTGAGCAATATCAATCAAATTTTTCCCACGACTATTATTATACTCGAAAAGATAAGTGGGATTGGCAATATTTTTAGTTTGATTATACTGTTTTTCCATAAAATGACGATAAGCCAAAAACCGTAGCAAGTACCAATCGGTGGTCGAATTAACGGTTATTTCATTTTTATAAGCCCAATCATTATCCGCCGTTCTACGAACTGCCCCCAAACCCAAGCGATAAGATAACAGAGTGGACATCCAGTTTTTCAAAATCAAATTACTCCTCGATAAATAGATAGCTGCTCCTTTTGTAGCGGCAGCAATATGCTTGCGTTCATCTACTACACCATCAACCCGCATGCCAACTTCTTGGGCTGTTTCTCGCTTAAATTGCCAATAACCCACCGCATTAGAAGTTGAAACTGCCTCGGGGTTAAAGGCACTTTCTTGAACACATAGATATTTGAATTCATCGGGAACCCCTTCTTCGGCCAATATTTTTTCAATAATGGGAAAGTAAAGGTTCATTTTTGTGACTAAAGAGCTCAGATATTTCTGATTTACATTCAGATTATCAATTTCTCTTTCGATAATTGAACGTGCATCGCCATCAATCTTTACATTTACAGAACCCACAAACATACTACGGGGGAGATCCTGTGCCGAGATTTCAACACAGGCAAATATTGCCAGCAACGACAGCGTAAGATACTTTTTCATAAATAAAGAATATTTTATGGGTAATTAGGAAGCGATAAATGGCCACTTTCCAGCACTTTAAGGGCTAATACATATCACTATTGACTTTTTTAAATCCTTTCCTTTTTATCTAAATCTATGGAGACTTTAATATATGGCAATACAAAAATAAATAAAAAAACGGATAAAATTTACTGGTACGAGCTTTGTCAAACCGCAGACTTATAAAACGTTAATCAATAAAAATGCCAAGACGTTAAAAACTATGAGATTTAACGTAATTTTGTGATAAATATTTATAAAAATGAGTTTACGGTAGATAGAAGCACGTATAAAAGTAAAAATAAAAACAAACGATTCAAGATTAACCAACAACATGATATTAATTGAAAATACGGTAATTAGCGATGATATTATTGAAAAATTTTTTGTCTGTGACCTCATCAAATGCAAAGGTGCGTGTTGCGTAGAAGGAGATTTAGGCGCTCCATTGAATGACGATGAGTTGCCAATTATGGAGCAAATTTATAACGACGTAAAACCGTATCTCTCTGACATTGGGATTCAAGCCATTGAAAAAGAAGGGGTTTACGTAAAAGATTGGGAAGGCGATTTTTCAACGCCAGTCATTAAAGGTCGTGAATGTGCGTATGCCATTTATGACGAAAGGAATATCCTGAAATGTGGCATTGAACAAGCCTATTTTGACGGTAAAATATCTTGGCGTAAACCAATTTCGTGTCATTTATATCCCATCAGAATTACTAAATACGAACATTACGATGCTCTGAATTACGACCGTTGGCACATTTGCTCGGATGCTTGTACGCACGGAGCAGCTTTGGGCGTAGAAGTTTATAAATTTTTGAAAGAGCCCCTAATCCGAAAATATGGAGAGGCTTGGTATCAAGAATTATTGGAGGAAGTTAAAGATAGAACTTAATATTATAATGAAAGAATTTAAAAGAACCACCGTTACCGCAGCCTTAATTTATGCCAACGGACCTATTCATATCGGACACCTTGCGGGTTGTTACCTCCCTGCCGACATTTACGTGCGTTATTTGCGTTCGACGGGACAAGACGTTAAGTTCATTTCAGGAACGGATGAACACGGCGTACCCATCACGATTAAAGCAAAAAAAGAAGGCGTAACACCACAGGAAGTAGTTGATAAATATTATAAAATTATCAAAGATTCTTTCGAAGAATTTGGAATTTCGTTTGATATTTATTCAAGAACTTCCAACAAAGTTCACCACGAAATGTCGCAGGATATTTTCAAGAATATTTACGACAAAGGGCAATTTGTAGAAGAAACAACCGAACAGTATTACGACGAAAAAAATAATACTTTTTTGGCCGACCGTTACATCATCGGAACTTGTCCGAAGTGTGGCAACGAAAATGCTTACGGCGACCAATGCGAACGTTGTGGTTCGACACTTTCACCCGAAGAATTGATTAATCCACGCTCGACCTTGAGTGGTGAAACGCCCATTAAAAAAGCGACCAAAAACTGGTATTTGCCTTTGGATAAAATGCAACCTCAGCTTTCAACATACATTGAGAACCATCCAGAGTGGAAAACAAATGTATTGGGACAAGTGAAATCTTGGTTGAATGACGGCTTAAAACCCCGTGCGATGACCCGTGATTTAGACTGGGGAATCAAAGTTCCGTTGCCCGATACCGAAGGAAAAGTGATGTACGTTTGGTTCGATGCACCGATTGGCTATATCTCCATGACCAAGGAATTGACCGACCAATGGGAATTGTATTGGAAAGATCCAGAAACTCGTTTAGTTAATTTTATTGGGAAAGATAACATCGTTTTTCACTGCCTGATTTTCCCTGCGATGTGCATGGCAGACGGACGTTTTATCGTTGCCGACAACGTGCCAGCCAATGAATTTATGAATTTGGAAGGCGATAAAATTTCGACTTCTCGTAATTGGGCGGTATGGTTGCACGAATATCTCCGTGAATTTGAAGGTAAGCAAGATATTTTGCGTTACGTTTTGGCCGCATCGGCTCCTGAAACCAAAGATGCCGATTTTACTTGGGCTGATTTTCAAACTCGTAATAATTCAGAATTGGTGGGAATTTTTGGAAATTTTGTAAACCGTGCGATTATTTTAACGGAAAAGAATTTTGATTCAAAAGTTCCAAAACAAGCTGAATTGACCGATTTTGATCGTCAGACCTTAGCAACTTTAGCAGAAATGCCAACAAAAATTGGTGATGCCATTGCCAATTTCAAACTACGTGAAGCTTTAGCTTTGATGATGGATGTGGCTCGTTTGGGAAATAAATATTTGGCCGATACTGAACCGTGGAAAGTCATTAAAACCGATACCGAAAGAACAGCAACGATATTAAATATTGGCTTACAAATTGCGGCTAATCTTTCCATTTTGTGCGAACCTTTCATGCCTTTTACCGCTGAAAAATTGCGTACTATTTTGAATATCAATCAATTAACTTGGGCTGATGCTGGTCGTGCAGATTTATTAGTAGAAGGACAAAGTATTACAAATATTGGTTTATTATTTGAAAAAGTAGAAGAAGAAACTGTTGCAACTCAGGTCAAAAAATTGGAAGATGCCAAACAGCAAAATTTATTGGAAGGAAAAGTGGTAACGCCCATCAAAGAGGAAATTCAATACGATGACTTCTCAAAAATGGACATCAGAATCGGGACAATTGTTGCGGCTGAAAAAGTGGCAAAAAGTAAGAAATTATTAAAATTGACAATAAATGATGGTTTAAAAGAACGCACAATTTTGAGTGGAATTGGTGAACATTTTCAACCAGAAAATATTGTAAATCAACAAGTTGCATTTCTGGCAAATCTTGCTCCACGTAAAATGATGGGCATGGAATCGGAAGGAATGGTGTTGATGGCAGAAGATAAAAACGGTTCATTAAGTTTCATTCAGCCCGACAAAAAGGTTTGGAATGGTGGAATTGTAGCGTAGTAATAAATATATAAACGTATAGACCTTAGACCATGGATTGTGCGGGATTTAACTGAATTACACAAATTTTTTATTTTACATTAAGAATCCGTGTAAATCCGTCAAATCAGTACAATCCGTGGTCTATATTTTCTTGTGGCATAGTATTTTTACATTTTTGAATGATGTAGTTTCATCCTTCAAAAGACGCTAAAAAATTGAATTTAAGACTAATCTTGCCCTTTTTAATCGTTCTATTTTCCCTAAAAAATAGCTTAATTTTTGGGCAAGAAACCAAAGTAGATTCCACGAGCGTTGTCAATGACGTATCACAACAAGTGGATATTAAAGATTTTATCAGAACGATTTTTACCAAGAAAGAAATTGCCGAAAGCGATTCTACTAAAAAATCTATTGCTAAAGAGGATTCCACTAAGAAAAAATCCCTCGGACCGTTCTACACACCCGTGGCTTATCCAGGTTATTCATTAGTATCGGGTTTTTTGGTGGGCGTTGTTAATAGCCTGTCCTTTTACACGCACAGAGGCGATGGAGCGAAGATTTCAAGTATTTCGATGCTCAATATGTACACCCAAAATAAACAATTCCTCAACACACTTCAATCAAATATTTGGGTAAGACACGAGAAATATAACCTTTTGGGCGATTTTCGATATTACAAATATCCCAATTTCACTTACGGATTAGGCAGTAAAACCAATTTAGAGGATTTAAACAATGTTGATTACACGCTGATTCGGATTTATGAAGTAATCATGCGACAAATCAGCAAAAATACTTTTGTAGGTTTAGGCTATAATTTGGATTATCATAAAAATATTTCGCAGACGAATGACCCCGAAATTGGTCAAACTGATTTGCAGAAATACGGATACACTGAATCTTCAAAATCGTCGGGACTTACCGCAAATTTTCAGTACGACAGTCGTTTAAATAGTAATAATCCAGCGGAGGGGGCTTATGCAAATGTGCAGGTAAGAGCAAATTTGAAAGCTTTGGACAGTGATAGCGACTGGCAATCTGCCACCATTGATTTGAGATATTACGTTCCTCTTTCCCGAAAATCAGGCAACGTTTTGGCTTTTTGGACTTACAATGTCTTGACTTTGGGCGGAACTCCACCCTATTTTGACTTACCAAGTACGGGTTGGGATGTCAACAATAATACAGGCAGGGGCTACGTAGAAGGCAGATTTAGAGGCACAAATGCTTTGTATTTTGAATCAGAATACCGATTTAATTTAACGAAAAAACGATTTTTAGGCGGTGTGATATTTTCAAATATTTCCTCTTTTTCAGAACCAATTACGAATAAATTTGAAAAAGTAAATATTGCCTACGGTGGGGGTTTACGCATAAAAGTGAACAAATTCGCCAACACCAATTTAACGATTGATTACGGAATCGGGCAAAGCGGCTCAAAAGGTTTTTCTTTCGGATTAAACGAGAATTTCTGAGTGTTATATAATACTCAAATAGATGGATAACAGATGAGACTTGCCAATCTAATTGGTATAAATATTTCTTCCTCCGAACTCATATCATTATTTTTATATTTCTCTCCTAATATTTCAAAATGTGGTCTGTTGTCTAATTCATACTCAGAATTTGCAAGCCATGTTTTGAAAATATAACCAAAGGTTTGCTCTGCTGTACTTGTTGCATTTTTGTGTAAAAAAACGGCGTACAATCCCTCCATTAACGTAAAGACTTCCATATTTTCCGGAATATTGTCAAAATCTAAAACTTCCGCTAAAGCCCATTTTTCAAATTCGGTATTTGGATTAAATTCACTAACCCCAAACGATTCATCGTAAATCTGCAAAGAAATCAAGTCAGTAGATAAACTGTTCAAAATCTCCTTTCTTCTGGGCATAAAACTTTGCCATAATTCCCTTGTTTTATCGTTCATGAAAGACATTTTCACATGCTTTCCGATTAGCTTTTTCTCCGATATTGTTTCAATTCTTTGATACATCTAATTAGTATTTTCCCCAAATTAGATATCTAAGCCTCTAATTCCTTCACATTTCCCACAAATAATTGCATTTTTTGAGTTTATTTAAAATCATTCTAAATAAATGTGTATTTTTATTTGTATCAAGTCTAAATAAGAATTAGTTTTGTTCATTATTTAGAATCAATACAAATAGAAATAAAATGAAAAACTCTATCATACTAATAGTAATATTTTTGGTTTCGAGCATTACAACTTTTGCTCAAACAGGAAGTATAAAAGGTAAAATCACGAACAAAGATGGCGACGGCATTCAATTTGTCAATATCACGTTAAAAAATTCAAAACAAGGCACCACGTCAAATGAAGACGGCGAATTTTTATTGAAAAATATAAAAGTTGGTAATCAAACCATTATAACACAATTTGTGAGTTTAAAATCTATGGAACAAAATATAAAAGTAGCTGAAAATCAGATCACTACAATCGAGTTTCAAATGACGGAAGCCACTAACGAACTTTCAGAAGTGACCGTTTCGGGTATGCAATCTGCCAATGAACGAACCGTCACCATCGGTAAAATTACCATCAAACCGATGGATTTACCACAAGCTGTTACTACGATTGACCGCACGGTTTTGGAACGTCAGCAAGTATTACGTTTGAGCGACGCTTTAATGAATGCTAATGGACTTTATGTAATGGGAACCCAAGGTGGTTATCAAGAAGAAATTGGTGGACGTGGATTTTCATTTAATAGTTCAAATACTTTTAAAAACGGAGCGAGATATTTTAATGGAATTGTTCCTGAAATGTCTTCAATCGAGCGAATTGAGATTATGAAAGGAAGTGCCGCCATTCTTTTTGGAAATGTTGCGGCAGGCGGAATCTTAAATTTAGTTACTAAAAAACCAAAATTTGAATCGGGTGGTTCGGTTGCCATGCGTCTGGGAAGTTTTGATTTATATAAACCTACTTTTGATTTATACGGTTCTGTTTTGGGCAGCAAAAAAGTGGCGTACAGAATCAACGGAACGTATGAAAAAGCCAATAGTTTTCGTGAGAGTGTCAATTCAGAGCGAATGTATATAAATCCTTCTTTGCTGTTTAAATTGAATGACAAAACAGACATTTTGTTAGAAGGAGATTACATGAAAGACCGCAGAACAGCCGATTTTGGAACGGGGGCAATCAATTATGAAATTGCCAATGTACCTCGTGAACGCTTCATTGGTTTGCCTTGGTCATATTTTGATATTGCCCAAAAATCTGCCAACATTACGATTTCTCATCAACTTAACAACAATTGGAAGCTCGTGGGAACGGGTGCATATCGGGCTTATGACAGTGATTTATTTGCCAATATTCGTCCAAACAGAACTAATTTTATTGCAACCGATGGAAAATGGATTCGTGGAGTAGTTCGCACAGGTACAAATGAAAAATATTTGATGGGACAAATGGATTTAACGGGTCAATTCAAGACTGGAAATATTGCTCATAACGTACTAATTGGGTCTGATTTTGATCAATATAATACGGTAACTACGGCCTACAATCCCATCAATAAATACGATTCTACGAACATTTTTCAACCAAATTTGTATGTTTCAAGAACAGATATTCCAACCTTAACGGTCAATACGATTACCACATCACCTATTAATCGTGGAGGTATTTATATCCAAGATTTAATTAGTTTTTCTGATAAATTAAAGTTTTTAGCGGGTATCAGATACAGTTATCAAGATACCAGAAGTAGTGTTTTAGCGACCTCAACCAATAAAACCACTGAATCTGCCACTTTTGATGGTGCTTTTACTCCACGTTTTGGTTTGGTTTATCAACCTACGAAGATGATGTCAGTTTTTGGGAGTTATTCAAATTCTTTTACGCTCAACACAGGAGTTGATGTTTCGGGAAACGCTTTACCCCCATCGTTCATTAATCAGTTTGAAGTTGGGATGAAAAATGAAATATTGAATGGTTTACTTTCCGCAAATATTACTGCCTATCAAATTGTAAATAGTAATTTAGCGCAGATGAGTTTGGAGAACGGAAATGCGAATGCAAATGTAAAGGAATTGGCAGGTGAAGTGACAAGTCAAGGAGTTGAAATCGACATAAAAAGCAAGCCATTTTTAGGGTTTTCGTTGATGGCTGGGTATAGTTTTAACGAAACAAGATATACTAAAAGTAATATTTATACAGAAGGCAGTTTGTTAAGATTTAGCCCAAATCACACCGCTAATGCCAGTATTTATTATACTTTTTCAGATACTAAATTGAAAGGATTAAACTTGGGTTTAACAGCATTTTATCTTGGAGATAGACAAGCAGGTCGCCCTACACGTTTGACCGTTAAAAATGATGCTTTCAAATTGATTCCAGTAAGTGCATTCACACAAATTGATGCAAATGTGGGATATAATTTTACAAAATTCTCTATCCGTGCCAAGGTTTCAAACGTTCTAAATGTCATGAACTACCATGTATATGATGATAATTCTGTAAACCCAATTGCTCCAAGAATGGCCTCGGTGACGGTAGCGTATAAATGGTAGAAGTGATTAAAACACGAAAATAATTAGACCACGGATAATAAAGATTTAACAGATTTGCACGGATTCTCTCAATATTTATCCGTGTATATTGAATGACATAACTTTCAGGAAGTTGATCCGAATTACTAAACTTTACCTCTAATAAGTTATGCAACAATCTGTAAATCAGCTATCTATGGTCTAATTATTTTTTCAAAGCACCCTCGAAATCATTAATCCATCTCTGATTGGCATCAAGATATTCTCTGTTCTGGGATCATCGTGGCACATTTTATTGAAATTCAAAAGATTCTGCGTATCCTTATCAATCTTCTTTCCTTCCTGAATATCAGCCACTTTACCGCTCCAAAGTACATTGTCCGAAATGATGTACCCTCCTACTCTTACCTTGTCAAAAACTAAATCATAGTATTTTTGATAATTCATCTTGTCGGCATCAATAAATACCATATCGAATGTTTCGGTCAGTTTTGGAATAATCTCGCCCGCATCGCCAATTCGATAATCAATTTTCTCTGAATATTTAGATTCATTAAAAAAACTTCGAGTGAAAGACTCCAATTCTTCGTTTACATCGACGGTAATAATTTTACCATTTTCAATCAATCCTTCTGCTAAACAAAGCGCCGAATAACCCGTGTAAGTTCCAATTTCGAGAATATATTTAGGACGCATCATTTGCGAGAACATCGCTAAAACTCTCCCTTGCAAATGACCGGACAACATTCTGGAATTCATTATTTTAGCGTGCGTTTCACGGTTTAGGCGTGCTAATAAATCATCTTCAGGTGAAGTATGATTTTCGGAATAATCGTTAATATTTTTTGGTAAAAAATCCATGGGTTTTTAGTAGGACAGGTTTTCAACTGAGACGATTTCTATGGTAAAAACAAGGAAAAAGTATTAAAAAAGTACAAATTACTTTTCAAAAACTATTGGTTGTGATATAGTTTTCGACATAACATTCTTTTCGTTTAACGCAAGCAAAAATACGATGAACAAGTTTATTACAAA
>NZ_CBABQS010000069.1:0-25635 GCF_964672035.1 Arcicella sp. | reverse complement strand
GCATCGTCCGTAAAAGTGCTTAATTCTTCGGTTTCAAAGGCTTTTTTTATCAGCGGAATCTGAAAAGTTTGAGGTGTTTGAATGAGCCTCACCGTTGAACGGTCGACTGCTTGACCATTTACTCTCACTGAATCTTTAGAAGAAACACTCACAATTGCTGTTCCTTTGACGGCAGCAATTTTAAAACTTTCATTAATAATATCCACCGAAACAAAAGGACGTACACCATCATGAATCGCCACAAGTCCTTCATTATCAATTATTTGCAAACCATTTAATCCTGATTGAAATCTGGTTTTGCCGCCTTTCACTAATTGATGCGAAACGGTGGTATATTTTGAACAAAGCGTTTCCCAAAATTCAAATTGCGTTTCAGGAAGCACCAAAATTATTTCTATGTCAGCATCTGCTTCTTTAAATCGTTTCAAAGTGTGCATTAAGATTGGCAATCCTCCCACTTCAATAAATTGTTTGGGAATAACACTTTTCATCCGACTTCCAGAGCCACCTGCAACGATTATTGCATATTTTTTTGTCATATTTTTTTACTGTAATTCGAAATACTATTTCGTACTACCATACTTAATTGCCCACAAGAGCCTCCCATAAAATCTCCACGGGATGTTTGGCTATTCTGCCCGTTCCATCTTTTATTTGGTGTCGGCAACTGGTACCTGGAGCCGCAATAATTACATCCTCCGCTTGTTTTCTAATGGTTGGGAAAAGCACCAATTCACCAATCTGCATGGATATGTCGTAATGTTCTTTTTCATAGCCAAAAGAACCCGCCATTCCACAACAACCCGATGGAATTAATTGCACTTCATAATTCTCGGGCAAAGATAAAATCTTCTTGGTAGGAACCATGGAAGAAAGAGCTTTTTGATGACAATGTCCGTGCAGTTTTATTAATTTTTTCTCCTTCGTAAAAAGGTCTGTGGTAATCATTTTCTTATCGACTTCTTGCGCTAAAAATTCGTCAATCAAGTAACAATTTTCGGCTACTCTTTCCGCATCTGCTTTTAAGTAAAATGGTACTAATTCAAGATATTCATCTCGCAAAGTTAGAATGGCAGATGGCTCAATTCCCAAAATTGGTGAATTATCTTCTAATGCCTCCACAAGCATTCTAACATTCTGAATTGCAATGCGTTTTGCATCTTTTACCAAACCTTTTGAAAGATACGTTCTGCCACTTTCAAGGTGTTTGGGTATATGAACTTCGTAGCCCAAAGCTGTCAACAAATGAATGGCTTTTTGACCAATTTCGACATCATTATAATTGGTAAATTCATCACAAAATAAAAATACCTTTCCTTTCGGGCGACGCTTCCCAAGATTTATACGAGAAAAATGTATGCTATTTTTTT
Organism: Arcicella sp.; assembly: GCF_964672035.1. NCBI lineage: Bacteria > Pseudomonadati > Bacteroidota > Cytophagia > Cytophagales > Flectobacillaceae > Arcicella > Arcicella sp. The sequence continues at coordinate 24,265 of NZ_CBABQS010000069.1, read as the reverse complement.
CTCGCTTTTTCTGAATGGTAATTCTATCTTCTTGCCATTTTCTCAGCGTTATATTTCCAAGTGTTGGAATTGACCTTTGAGGCGCAAATCCTAAGATTTTTTTGACAATATTCGAGGTAAAAGTATTCTTTACAAAAAAGTTATAAATTCCTGGAAAATTGGAAGCTATTGCTTGTGACTTCGTAAAATTACCAATCATTTTTGTCCTGAAAGGCACGCCATGTTCATCGTAATAATGCTGAAGAAATTCCGCCTTCATTTTACCCACATCAACTTTTGAAGGACATTCTGATTTGCAACCTTTGCAGGATAAACACAAATCCATCACTTCCTTAATTTCTTCGTGATCAAAACGATTTTCTTTGTCTGAATCCGTTAAAAAACTTCGTAAAATATTAGCTCTTGCCCGAGTGGTATCTTTCTCTAAACGAGTAGCCATATAACTCGGACACATCGTTCCGCCCGTAACTTCTGTTTTCCTGCAATCGCCCGAACCCGAACATTTTTCTGATAATCGAAGAATTCCCTCTTGGTTTGTAAAGTCAAAATAGGTCTCAATTTCTGGAATAATTTTGCCCGCCTCATACCTCAAAAACTCGTTCATTGGCGGTGTATTGATGATTTTATTGGCATTAAAAACATTTTTAGGGTCGAAGATTTGTTTCACTTCTTTCAATAAATCATAAATTTCTGACCCTAAAACATATTCAATAAATTCTCCTCTCAATCGTCCGTCACCGTGTTCTCCACTTAAAGAACCGTTATATTTTTTAACTAATTCGGTTGTTTCTTTCAGAATTGTTCTGAATAATTCCTTGCCTTCAACCGTCTTCAAATTAATCATTGGTTCAACGTGTAATTCGCCCGCTCCTGCGTGGGCATAATACGAAGCATTTGTATCGTGCCTTTTCAAAAGTTCTTGTAAATCAGCAATATAAGCGGGCAAATCTTCGGGAGAAACCGCACAATCTTCAATTAAATTGACGGGTTGGGTATCGCCTTTTAAGTTACGAATTAAGCCCAAACCTGCCTTTCTAACGTCCCAAGCTGGTATTGTATCTTTTCCTCTAACAACGGGATAAGCGTATCCAATTCCTTCTTTTTGCAAATCGGTAATGACTAAATTGATATTTTTATTGAGTTCTTCTTGGGTTTCAGCCATGAATTCTACCATTAAAATGGCAGCGGGATCACCTTCAATAAAAAAGCGATTTTGGTCGTATAAATGATGACCTTTGGTAAAATCTAAGATGTATTTGTCCACCAATTCCGAAGCCATTGGTTTATGACGAAGCACCACCAAATTAGCTTGCAAAGAATCTTGAATGGAATTACAATGAATACAAATTAATGCTATTTCTTTGGGAGGAAGTGGAATCAAATTGAGTTTTGCTTCGGTGATAAATGCCAAAGTCCCTTCCGAACCTGAGAGTAATTTACAGAAATTAAAGTGCTTGTTTGAATATTGGTTGAATAGCTCATTATCGCTCAGCATATCCAACGCATAACCCGTATTCCTGCGAGTGAGGGACTTTTTAGGATATTTTTTCTCAATGGTTTCTTGAATCAGTGGATTATTGAGAATCTTGAAAACTTGTCCGTATAATTTACCTTCTAATGAATCTTGATACGCCTTTTTGAAAAATTCTTCTTTTGAAATATCCGAAAAAATGGTTTCAGAACCATTGCTCAATAAAACTTTGGCGGATAATAAATTACTACGTGTATCTCCCCAAACTATCGAATGCAAACCACAAGAATTATTGCCAATCATACCGCCAATCATGGCTCGGTTGGATGTAGAAGTTTCGGGTCCAAACATTAATCCGTAAGGTTTTAGAATGACATTCAAATCATCCCGAATCACGCCAGGCTGTACCCTAACCCACTTTTCTTCCGCATTAATTTCTAAAACCTTATCAAAATATTTTGAAATATCCACCACAATTCCTTTTCCCACCACTTGTCCTGCCAAGGATGTTCCCGCTGAGCGTGGAATGAGTGTAATCTGATGCTCATTCGCAAACTTTATCAACAACTTTAAATCAGCATTATCCTTAGGAATAGCAACTGCCAAAGGCTTTTCTTGATAAACCGAAGCATCCGTTGAATACAGAATTTTTTGAGCATTGTGGCTCGGAGAATTATCAAAGAAAAGCTCGCCTACAAAAGATTCTTGTAGGATTTTAAAGTCTGTGATGGTTATTTTTGAGGACATATTTCATTTTTTAGCTTTAAGCTATGAGCATTGAGCTATGAAGATTTTCAGTGGTATGTTATTAAAAATTGTAACATCAAGCAGTCAGCTCATTGCTCAAAGTTCAGTGCACAAATTCTACTTGTAAAATTAGGTTATTGCCACTTAAATCAACAATTTATGAAAACTTTATTTCCAATCTTAATGCTATTCTGCCTTTCAGCCCATTGATAAACTCCTTTGGTCATTTCCTTGTTGTGTGTAAAGAATTGATATTCTAAATTTATATTTCAAAAGCTGTAAACTTTGAGCAAAAGAAAACTCAAAACTTAAGTCTAACAGCTAAGTGCTCACGGCTAAAAGCTAAAATAATTATGAAATTTCTTCGACAACTTTTTGAAAGTATCCGTTTTGCTTGGCAAGCCTTGATGAGCAATATCTTGCGGACTACGCTCTCGCTTTTGGGCGTTACGATTGGTATATTTTCAATTGTGGCCGTTTTTACCTTCGTTGATTCCATGAATATGAGTATCAGCAATGAAATTGATTCATTCGGGAAAGGCGTAATTTATGTGGGTAAATGGCCATGGGTTTTTAGTAATAATTTTCCTTGGTGGAAATATATGAATCGTCCGAGCACAAAATATAGTGAATATAAATACTTGGCGGAAAACGTTAGGAATGCCCAAGCAATTTCTATTCTGGATGGCAGAATGACAACCCTCAAAAACGGAAATAATAGTATGGAAACTCGTTTGACGGGCGTGAGTTATGACTATAATAAAATTTCGGAAGTACCCATTGAATATGGACGTTATTTTTTAACCAACGAAACTGATAACGCTGCTTTTGCGGTGATTTTAGGGGCGGAAGTAAAAGAGGCTCTTTTCCCAAATATTGGTGATGCGGTTGGACAAACCATGAAAATTAATGGTATCAAGTTCAAAGTAATTGGCACCATGCACAAGAAAGGAGAAGATTTATTAAGTTTTGGCGGTTCGCCCGACCAAAGAGCGTACATTCCTTATACTTCCTACTCAAGTCTATTTCAGAAAGACGAACCCGAACCAGATATTGCCATGAAGGCTTTTGATTCCGACAAAGGGCAAGAAGTTTTGGAAGGAGAAGTTACTGGCTTGATGCGCAGTAGAAGAGGGTTAAAACCCGTTCAAGAAGACAATTTTTCCATCAATCGTTTAGATGGATTGACGAAATTCTTTGATGGGATATTTTCAAGTTTGAATATTGGCGGAATATTTATTGCGGGATTCTCTTTATTGGTGGGCGGTTTTGGAATTGCCAATATTATGTTTGTATCGGTAAAAGAAAGAACCCATATCATCGGAATTCAGAAATCTTTGGGCGCAAAAAATTATTTTATCTTATTCCAATTCTTGTTTGAAGCGGTATTTTTGAGCTTAATTGGCGGTTTGGTAGGTATATTTTTAGTCTGGCTAATGTCCTTCGGAAATTTTGGTTCACTGAAACTGATTCTTACTTATTCAAATATGATAAAAGGAATTATTACTGCTTCGGTCATCGGAATTATTTCAGGAATTGTTCCTGCATGGTTGGCCGCAAGACTCGACCCCGTGGTGGCTATTCGGTCTAAATAGGGATTGGGGATTATTCAATTAGGGATTGGGTAATTCTGGAAGCCTAATCCCCAATTACCCAATCCCTAATTAACTAAATGTTAATACCCAATCGAAGTATCATCTGCTCGCACATCAGAACCACCTTCATAAGAGCCATCGGGTAAAACCAAAATACAATCCATTCTACCAATCGTATTTTTCTGAGCATCAATTTTATACCCTTTTTCTCTCATTCTTTTCAACGTTGGCTCCGTGAAACCACCTTCTTCAAAAGTAGTACGGTCGGGCAACCATTGATGGTGAAAACGGAAAGCATCCACCGCTTGTTGCATCGTCATTCCATGTTCAACTACATTCAAAAATACTTGAAAAACGGATGTAATAATTGTTGACCCACCAGGTGTTCCTAAAACCATTTTCAATTTACCATTTTCCTCCACAATCGTAGGTGTCATGGATGATAACATTCTTTTGTTGGGAGCGATGGCATTCGCTTCATTGCCAATTAATCCGTAAGAGTTGGGAACGCCAAGTTTGACTGAAAAATCATCCATTTCATCATTCATTAAAAATCCTGCACCATCCACTACCACTTTACTTCCGTACGAATTATTTAAGGTTGTGGTAATTGACACGGCATTCCCTTCTTTATCGACAAAAGATGAGTGCGTAGTTTCGATACTTTCATATCCCGCAATTTTTCCTGCTTTAATATTTTCGCTCAAAGTTGCCTGCGAAAATTGAAAATCCTCCCAACGTTTTTTAAGGAATTCCTGACTTAAAAGTTCTTTTTGTGGCACTTTTACAAAATCTGGATCTCCTAACCAAGTAGAACGGTCGGCAAAAACACGGCGTTCGGCTTCAATCATTACTTGCGTTGTCGAATCGGTATGCCATCCCCATTTTTTAAGCGGATAAGGCTCCACATATTTCAATAATTGTACCAAAGCAATTCCTCCACTTGATGGTGGTGGCATTGAAATAACTTTCAAATTATGGTAATTTTCAATGATCGGTTCACGCCAAGTAGCTTTGTAATTATCTAAATCTTTTTGGGTAATAATCCCCCCTCCTCTTTTCATTTCTTCCAACATCAATCGGGCTGTTTCTCCCTCATAAAATCCTTTTCTGCCTTGTTCTTGAATTCTACGAAGCACTTTGGCCAAATCTTTTTGGATTAACAGTTCGCCCTCTTTCCAAGTAATTGTATCAGGTTTTACAAAATAAGTGTTGTTTGGATTATACTTCACAAATTCAGGCTTTGTTCTATTTAATCCTCGGGCTTCACGCATGGTTAGTTTCACCCCATTTTCAGCTAAATCAATGGCCGGTTGCAAAATTTGTAGCCATGTCAATTTACCAAAACGTTTGTGTGCTTGTTCTAATCCATCCACTGAACCTGGCGTTCCACTGGCGGTGTGTCCGTACCAACTCAATTGACCAGGCTTTACGTCGCCTTTTTCATCCAAATACATATCTCTACTGGCATTTTCTGGTGCTTTTTCACGATAATCAAGCGTATAAGATTTACCATCTTTATCTCGATAAACTAAAAAACCACCTCCACCGATATTTCCAGCCGCAGGATGAACTACCGCCAATGCAAATTGCGTGGCTACGGCCGCATCGATGGCATTACCACCCATTTTTAAAATGTCTACTCCTACTTGTGAGGCAGCGGGATGAGTAGCGGCAATCATGCCATTTTTTCCATAAACGGAAGGCTTTTTACCTGCAAACGGCGAAGCATTTGGGTCTTCATTTGAAAACTGATAAAAACCTAAATTTTCATTTGGTTTATTATTGAAACCTGTTTGAGTGATCTTTTGCGTAGTTTTACAAGAAACAATTGTAAAATATAATCCCAGTGTTAAAAGAGTGGTAATTTTTGGAGATAGTAATTTCATGTGATGAAGTTTTTATTTTGAAATTACAGAATGAAATTCGTTTAAGCAAACAAATCATTTAACAGTAGGCGTAAATTTAGGCTATTGGGGGGTTTAAACTTTTATGAATACCAATCATGTTTTGTATACCTCAAAACACCAAAACGCCTTGAATCACAAAATTCAAATTTCCTTGGATAATTAGATTAAGTGGCTTGTTCATAATTGGGTCAACTTGAATGGTATGACCTGGCTTTATCGTCATTGAATGGTAGTTTTGGGGAAAACAATTACAATCCCAGTTTTCCGTTTTTTGCCATGATCCAGATTGTAAACTTTGGACATTGAAAGTTTGTGCCAATTTAGGTGTTGATACTTTTAAAAAAGAAGGCTGATTGATGGCGTTCATCCAAAGATTTGCCGCAGAAATTAAACCTTGATTTCCAAAGTGTAAACCATCAGGACGTTCACTTGTGGGATTGCCCGCACCGTTATCAATAATCACATCAAGATCTGGACCTGAAAAATTATTGGGTTGCGAAGCCACAAATGCTTGGGTATTTCTTGCATCAAATTTCAAGGGAAATGGCGGTGGATATTGCCCATGATCAAGTAAATAAGAATCTGTGGCAATCATCCAAGCCAAATTTGGAATTTTACTATCTATCCTGCTTTGAGCAATGTATCCTTGCATCCAAAACTGAATATCCGTTTGTGAATCGTTCCTTTCATTGACCCCTTGAAGGCACAAAACTCCCCGAATACCCGTCAGCGGAACGTATAATTGTAGCACGTTTTCTAAATTAATATAAGGCATTTTGATGGCTGATTTTATAAAACCGTGGTCAAAAAGAATACCTTGTGATGCTTTATACCAATGTTCACTTTTTGTTCCACCAAAAGCAGTGCCATATAACATAATTGGTACGTTCAATTTACGACTTAAAGAATCTCCAACAATGCTCCAAAACCATGGGTTTGGACAAAATGGAGCAATTCCAGCCGTTCTGGTTACTTTTGAAAATGCTAAAACGGGTAGAAATTGAGCATCCCCAGTTTGTAAATATTTACACCAAAGTGAATCAGAACTTTTGGCGGGCTGAAAAGGCATTGTACCATTACAACTGGGTTCTTTTCCAACGGCGATGCAGCTCACTCGGTCGTCAGTTGCATCAGGGCCTGTTTGTCCATAAGCACCTCCTTGTGCGTTTGAATGTCCAACATACACGAAAACTTCACCAATTCCAACTCTTTGAACAATCAAAGTATCAATAACAATTACATTATTTTTGATGGCTCGCATTTGTAAATCGTACCATCCACCTTTCACGGAAATTGCCCCAGAAAAGAAATTAACGGGATTTTGTTGAACAACTTGCCAAGGAGTTGCCACAATTGTATCCAAGCGAGCCTGTTCAGTTCGGGGTACTAAACGAGCCTCAATTCTATCATAAGTTGTTTTGATGTGACCCGCAATATTCAAACTCGCTTGGTTAGCGTTATTTCGCTGAATCACTGCCCGAGGCACAGGAAAACTGAGGGAGATTTGTCCCTGCGCTAAGAAAGTGGATATAGACAATAAAAATATCTCAAAAATAATTTTCTGAGAATACAAAAGCTTTGTATAACATTGTTCCTTGAAAAAAAGGAAATAATGCTTCACAATTAGTGACGCAAACACAATAGATTTCATGCAAGAAACTCTTATAGATTATTGTGAAGAACCTGCAAAGAATTGAAATTTATTACCAAGAAGCGATGTCTTTCATAGGATTATCGATTTAACAAAGACAATAAGATGAAGTACCATATCAAAGACACAGCGTGTTTCATAAACCTATTAAAATTAGGCTGAAAATTATTGAAAGTGTTTCGTAAATAAAATCGTAAAAAAGATAAAAGAAGTGTTAAAGAAATGAATACTTGCTATAAATGTGGTTGGTAATATTTACTGCCAATGGGGTAATAACAAACAACGTAAAGCATTTAATTTCGATAAACGACTTAATTCAACTGAACTTAGTTTCAATTTCAATAAATTGAAGCACTCAATTATCAAGTTTAAATATTCATTTTAAACTACACAAAGTTATCAAATTAAAACTTTGGTCTGACGAAGTGGTAAGTATTAATTATATTCGCAAAATATAATTTTGTATTCCTGTGAAAAAATTTACCAATATATATCTTACGCTTTTTTTTCTACTGATTTTACTTCAATCAAGAGGGCAAATTGGGGGAAATAACAGTCTTACCTTCTTAAATATTCCGTCTAACCCAACAATTTCTGCATTGGGAGGAATCAATATTTCAAAATCTCAAAAAGACCCGAACGCTTTTATTCAAAATCCTGCCTTATTAGATACGGCTGATAACAACCTTTTGGGCGTAAATTTTCTTCCCTATTTAGCAGGTGTTAGATATACTTCGGTTGCTTTCGTCAAAACCATTAAAAAACAACCATTCGGACTTGCAATTCAACACATTGACTACGGCGATTTCCAACAGACCGATGCCGCAGGAAATATTTTGGGTAAATTTTCATCAAGCGACAATGCCATTACCCTTTCTTATGCACGCAGACAAGGAAATATCACCTTTGGGGGAAATCTAAAATTTGCAAATTCAGTCATAGAAAGCTATTCCGCTTCAGCCATTCTGCTTGATTTTGGGGGTATTTTTAAACATCCAATTCAAGAGTTGACCATTGGAATTGCCATTAAAAATATTGGCATGAGATTGAAAAATTTTACGCCTTCGGATAATCCCGATTTACCATTGGATGTACAAATGGGCATTACTTTTAAACCAAAATATATGCCCGTTCGTTTCTCTTTAACAGCTCATCATTTATATAAATATGATATTGCATACTTAGATAAAACCATCGTTAAAAAGGATTTAAGTGGTAATATTATCGAAAATAAAATCAACACGATTGATAATTTAGGCCGTCATTTCATCATCAGTGCTGAATTGCTACTGAGTAAAAATTTCAATTTCCTTTTGGGTTATAACCATCTAAGAAACCGTGAATTAAGCCAAGTAAATATAAGTGGATTTTCAGGGTTTTCAGTAGGTTTCTTATTTAAAACAAAATTTATCGACCTCTCTTATTCCTACGCTGGATACAATACAGCAGGAAATTTGAATAGTTTTGGATTAGTTTGTGATTTAGGAAAAATTATCAAGTAAATTTGTTTTTAGCTATTAGCTTTAGGCTTTTAGTGGTGCTTATGTTTCAATAATTATTAAGATGCCAACAACCAATCGTAAACTACCAATTGCTGTAAATTAACCATGACCATCAACTTAGATTCACTTACCCCAAAACAAATTGTCGCTGAACTCGACAAGTATATTATCGGGCAGAATGATGCCAAAAAAAACGTAGCAATCGCCCTTCGAAATCGTTGGAGACGGATGAATGCCCCCGAAGAGATGCAACGTGAAATTACCCCTAATAATATTTTGATGATTGGTTCTACGGGCGTTGGGAAAACCGAAATTGCCCGTCGATTGGCAAAGTTGGCAGATGCTCCATTTACCAAAGTTGAAGCGTCAAAATTTACCGAAGTGGGTTACGTAGGTCGGGATGTCGAATCAATGGTTCGTGATTTGGTAGAATCTTCCGTTCATTTAGTACAGACCAGCAGAAAAGAAGCGGTAAAAGATAAAGCCTTAGAAATAGTTGAAGAAATAATTTTGGAAGCGCTTGTACCTGCCATGGGCAAAACTGGCAAGAAAAAGAAAGGTAAAGAAGTTGATTTTGAACTAAGTGTACCCGAAACAGATGAAGAATTAAATCAAAAAACTCGTGATTTATTTCGTGAAAAATTAAGAAAGGGTGAACTGGAAAATAAAAGAATTGAAATTGATGTTCGTACTTCCAACGGCCCTAATATCGGGGTGATGGGTGGCCCAATTGACGAAATGTCAATGATGAATATTCAAGAAATGATAGGTGGAATGTTGCCAAAACGTGAGAAAAAACGTAAAATGTTTATTGCTGATGCCCGTAAAGTTCTTTTGGAAGAAGAATCTGCCAAATTGATTGACATGGACGAAGTAAAAGAAGAAGCCATCAGAAAAGCAGAAAATTTAGGGATTATTTTTATTGATGAAATTGATAAAATTGCCAATTCAAGAGGCAGTAATGGCGGAGGGGCAGATGTAAGTCGTGAAGGGGTGCAACGTGATTTATTACCCATCGTCGAAGGCTCAAGTGTCAATACAAAATACGGCGTTATCAATACCGACCACATTTTGTTTATTGCAGCAGGAGCTTTTCACGTTTCAAAACCAAGTGATTTAATTCCAGAATTACAAGGCCGTTTCCCGATTAGAGTTGAACTTCAAAGTCTGAGAGAAGAAGATTTTTATCGAATTCTGAAAGAGCCTAAAAGTGCCTTAACAAGACAATACGAAGCATTATTGGCATCAGAAAGCGTAGAATTAAGTTTTGAGGATGAAGCATTAGCAGAAATTGCTCGCATTGCGTTTGCGGTTAATTCTGAAGTTGAAAATATTGGTGCCAGACGTTTACAAACGGTAATGTCACATTTATTGAATGATATTATGTACGATATCCCTGACTTGATTAAACCCGACACGAAGGTGAATATTACGAAAGATTTAGTGATTGAAAGACTTGGGGCAATGGTCAAAAACCGTGATTTGAGCCAGTATATTTTGTAAATATATTTAATAAAAAGGAGTGCCATCAGTTGAAGTGATGGCACTCCTTTTTATTAAAATGTTCCACTTTTATTCTTATCAAAAGCCTTCAAAATATCATCTTTGACCAATCTTTTTGCTTCTTCTTTCGGAATTAATGCGGTAAAATTACCAGTTCTGCCACTTCTTGCCACACCAAAACCGCATCCAATATCTTTCAAAGCACTATTCGCAGGATTTTTGATGGCAATTGAATTTCCTTTTTGAGAGGTTAACCCATAATTTCCTGATAATCCAAAACAATTATCCGCTACCACTGCCGTATTTAGCGGAACAGAAATACCGATAAATCCAGAGGTGCCTTCCTTGACAAAATTAGAATTTGAAATCAAAACCGTTGTGAGTTTTGGGTCATTTATATTGTTACTGAGCAAATAAACAGCGCTATTCGTATTATTTTCAAAAACGCATCCTTCAATCGTCACTTTTTTATTTTCTCCCCATTGCCAATAACCATATTTCATAACTAAAAATGTATTGAAACTCAACAGAACATTATTATTACTGCTAAAATCTGTCACGGCTGTTTCTCCGTTTGAAAACAAACAATGCTCGATTTTGGTGTTGGCAGAAGTAGAATTTGAATAGATAAAAACGCCATTCGTCATATCCGAAAAGGCACAATAGCTCATTTCCAATTTCTCCCCAAAAAAGGCAATTCCATTCCATACCGCTTGACCTGAAGCATTATTTTCAACAAATAATCGTACAATATTTGCGGCAGTTCCTTGAATAATCAACGAGCCTTGCACACTAATTCGGGCTTTATCAGCAATGCTAATCAAAGTACCTTCTTTGATGGTCAATGTCATTCCTTTCGGTACAATTATATTTCCTTTCAATTGCGTAAATCCCTTCCATATTTCATCTTTTGTGAGCGTATATTCCGAAATTCCGATGACCGTTGCGGCTGAACTATTGATTTTTACTGGAATTTTAATGGCATTTTTAACCACATTATCTACCGTTGGAATTAAAGTAATATTTGCTGTATTATCGCCAAAATTTAAGCAAAATGGCTCAATTGAAAATTTTAGACTATCTTTTTTAGAAATTACGCCCGAAGTTCTACTTAATTTCAACCAGCTTTTATCCGAAGAAACCGTCCAAGAAACGTTTCCTTCACCCGCTTTATCAAGGATTAAATTTCCAGTTTTTACTTCAGAAAAAGTTTTAATACTTCCCAAATTAATAGCGGTTGAATCCACTAAAATACGTGTTATTTCGGGGTCTTTTTGTTTACAATTGGCGAGTAATCCACCAATAATTATTAATAAGTAAATATATTTTTTCATGACGTATTTGTTTAGTTTTTAGGAAACAATTAAAAAGTGTAGCACAAAAAAAGAGGCTCATAAAACAATATCTCATTTTATAAACCTCTTAAATGTTATTTTAATCCAAAGATTATTTGCCTCTTTCGTTATAGATATTTTGTAATTTTATTCCTACAAACCCTGCCGCAGCAAATAATAAAATGTAAAATACCCAAGCTAAAACTGTTCCTGACATGACTTTATGGTTTTATTTTTAAAAATCTTACTTCCATTACAAAGATAACAACACTAAATTTAAATCATGGTTGAAATATAAAAAAAATGATGTTTATGAATCCAAATTCATTTTTTGACGATATTTTCAATAATTTTGAGTTTCATTACCTAAAATAAAAACGCAAAAATGATTGCTTTAAATACCGTTTACCGACATAAATTTTCTTTCTCACAAGAAGATGTAATTCTTTTCGCCAAAGTATCTGGTGATAACAATCCTTTACATTTAGATGCAGAATTTGCTGCTACCACGGCCTTCAAACGTCCAATTATTCATGGCGCTTTGGCTTCAAGTGTATTTTCAAAAATTATGGGAACCGAATTTCCTGGCTTTGGTAGCGTTTATATGAAGCAAGTTTCTGAATATAAACGCCCTATGTTTGTCGATACCGAATATGAAGCAGTTTTTACCGTGATGTCTATCAATCCAGAAAAACACGTAGCTGAAGTTTCTACGGAAATATTTGATGTTCAAACCGGCAAAAAAACCACCGAAGGTTTAGCGGTAATTATGAATAAGACCGAATTTTAAGCAGTTTTTCGCAAATAGTCAGTTTTTATGCGTTTTCGGTCAAGGATAGATTTTCGATTTTCAGCCAATTTTGTATCATCAATTTAACAAAAAAGAAAATGAAATCAGAAATCTTAATTCTTGGCTCAACTGGCAGTATTGGATACGCCTTTGCCGAAAACCTTATTGCTAAAAATATTGCCATCACCGTGTTAGTTCGTGATGTAGCCAAAGCAAATAATTTATTCAAATTGAATCCAATCGTTGAAATCATCAAAGGCAACGTGCAGGATTTGGAATTATTAAAGAAAATATCGGCGGATAAAAAATACATTTTTCACGGGATTAATTATCCGTACGATAAATGGTTTGGCAATATGGATACGGCAACAATAAAAGTAATTGAAGCTGCTTCGCAACAAAAAGCCATGATAATTTTTCCGGGCAATGTGTATAATTATGGCAATTTACCCATCATTAAAGAAGATTCTCCCCAAAATCCTTGTACTCGCAAAGGTGGATTACGAGTTGAATTAGAAAAAATGCTATCAAGCGCAGCTGAAGCAGGAAAGTGTAAAGTTTTGAACGTTTGTTTACCCGATTTTTGGGGGCCAAATGTGCTAAACGAAGGTGTTAAGCCTGTTTTCATGAATGCGTTAAATGGAAAAGCATTGCCATACATGATTACGGCTGATATTCCTCACCAAAATGTTTTTACGAAAGATGCCGCTGAAATTATGGTTCGCTTGATGCAAAAAGGTTTAGAAAAGCCTTATGAATATTATAACTATGGTGGTTATATCCAACCTACAATGAAAGGATTTCTTAATCAAATTTCAAGAATAGCCAACGCTCCAGAGAAAATTACGTTGCATCCAAAATGGTTATTTAGTGTTTTAGGAATTTTTATGCCCGTAATGAAGGAAGTAAAAGAGATGCTATATTTATTTGAAGGAACGGTGATTTTGGATGATACCAAAGTCAGAAAGATGTTTCCAGATTTTAAGGAAACTCCACTGAATGAAGCAATTACAGAAACATTGGAATGGTTTAAACAAAATCAACAATAAGCGATGAAAACAATAATCAAACTCGAAGAATTGGCAGAATTTGTATTGGGAATACTTATTTTTAGCCGTTTAGATTTTACTTGGTGGTACTTTCCTTTGTTGATTTTTACGCCAGATTTGGGAATCTTAGGCTATTTAATTAATCCAAAAATTGGCGCATGGATGTATAATTTAGTTCATCATAAAGCACTTGCCGTTCTGATTTTAATCTTGGGATATTACCAACAAAATCAACTTATTTTGTTGACAGGAACTATTCTTTTTGCTCATTCTGCCTTTGATAGACTCAATGGTTATGGACTAAAATATGAAGATAGTTTTCAGCATACACATTTAGGGAAAATTGGTAAGGAGAAAGTTTAGGCAACCATTAAATGACTTTTCCGATAGAAAGTTGGTGTATTTCCCGTCCATTTTTTGAAAGAACGAAAGAAAACACTGGGTTCTGAATAACCCAAAAGATAGGCAATATCGGTGGTACTAAGTTTATCTTCTTTTAAATGTTTTGTGGCTAAATTTTTACGAATTTCTTCGAGGAGTTGCTGAAAAGTAACTCCTTCTTCTTTGAGTTTTAATTGAATAGAACGCACGCCAATACCCAATTTTTTGGCAATATTTGAAAGTGATGGCTCCTCTCCTTTCAATTCTTGAACAATTTCTTTTTTGATTTTTTCAGCAATGGAAGTATTTGATTTTAAGCTATTTAGAATGTCTTGAGCATGAATTTCAAATAAAGAAAATAGATTTGGATTAGCATTCAAAATGGGTGTTTCTAAGTATTTTTTATCGAAAACCATTCCTGTAAAACCACTACCAAATACCACATTTTCGGTTTGAAAAATACGTTTATATTCCTCCATATCAGCGTATTGGGCATAATTAAAATGAATGGATTTCAAAGGCAAAAATGCCCCAATCATGTCTTTTGTGGCAGCATAATAAATAGATAATTCTGATTCAAAAGCGTATTGAGGGTAAATGATATCGTCACAAATTTGAGTCAAATTCAAATAAACTAAATCGTCAATTATGGTTAGCGTGGTTTTTGAACCGTCACAAACAATATCTTGATATTGACAAAGTTTCTCCAAAGCTTTTCCGAAGGTGGGACAGTGCATCATCACATAGGCCAAAATTCCCACGCCAATCGTATTAATTGACTCACCAAGATGCAAAGCTAAATGTTCATCGCCCGTCATTTCAACGGCTTCTTTCCAAAGTTTTTGTACTTGTGAAATTGGCAAGCGACCATCAGGGTTTTGAAGGATATCAGCCATCAAACCCAGTTTTTGGCACAATAAATTATAATCAGCTCCTCTTTCATGAGCAGTGAATAAGATTAAATTGAAGGAAGAAACGGAGAGGGTTTTGGTCATTTTGGGTAATCTTAAAATGTATAGAAGGTTGTCATTGCGAACGTAGTGAAGCAATCTGTTGGATTGATGAAAAAATATTTGAATTTCTTTAAAAAAGAGCCTAAAGTTTATTTCCCGTAAGCTAACAGATTGCTTCACTGCGTTCGCAATGACAGAGTTCCCTTACTTAATATACCGCCAATCTTCATTGCCTTTCAAAGCCAGTAAAGTACTATAAATCAAGTCAATAACTTTCTGAACGTCATCTTTATGGACAGTTTCAACGGTGGTGTGCATATATTTCAAAGGT
Organism: Arcicella sp.; assembly: GCF_964672035.1. NCBI lineage: Bacteria > Pseudomonadati > Bacteroidota > Cytophagia > Cytophagales > Flectobacillaceae > Arcicella > Arcicella sp. The sequence goes on along the minus strand of NZ_CBABQS010000069.1, from coordinate 9,048 downwards.
AACGAAATCAATGCCGATGCTACGCCTTCGGTTGCATACGCAAAAGCGTCCGTGTCCGTTCCCGTTGAGCGAGAAACCGCTTGACGTTGAATGGCAATATCTTTTGCAGTAGCCACATCAAGAATAAAATCACGAACATTATTTTGTACGGCAGGGCCATAACAAATCACTGGACCATGACCACATTTTAAATCACCTTGTTCTTTTTTGTTATACATCGGCGACTGTGTGTCGTGCGTAACATCCGTAACAATGGCAAGGTCTGGCTTTAAGCGTTTGACTATCATTTCAGCCCCACGCAAACCAATTTCTTCTTGAACAGCATTGACCACATAAAGCGTAAAAGGTAATGTAACGCCATTTTCTTTTAACATTCTTGCCACCTCCGCAATCATGTAACCGCCCATTCTATTATCTAAAGCACGACCAACATAAAATTTATCGTTCAATTCCATCAAACCGTCCACAAAAGTTACAACCGTTCCCACATGAACGCCCATTTCCTCTACTTCTTTTTTGTTGGCAGCCCCCAAATCAATAAAAATATCATTGACAGATGGCGCTTTGTCTTTAGAAGTATCTCTAACGTGAATAGCAGGATAGCCAAAAATACCACTTACAATCCCTTTTTTTGTGTGCAAGTTACAACGCATCGAAGGGGCAATCACGGCATCAGAACCACCATTTCTACGAACGAAAATGTAGCCGTTATCATCAATATAATTAACAAACCAAGAAATTTCATCGGCATGGGCTTCGATAACTACTTTATAATCGCTACTTCCGTTGATAACTCCCACGGCAGTTCCATAAGTATCAATAATGGTTTCGTCGATGTAAGGTTTTATATAATCTAACCAAATTTGTTGTCCAGAGGCTTCAAAACCCGTTGGTGAAGCATTATTTAGATATTCGTAAAGGAATTTTTTACTGTTTTCGTTCATGTTGTTTATAAGTTGTATTAAAGCGGAATATTACCGTGCTTTTTTCTCGGTAAATTTACCACTTTATTCTCTAACATCTTAAAGGCTCTGATAAGTTTCTGGCGAGTGTTCGAAGGTTGAATTACTTCATCAATGTAGCCTCTGTGCGCTGCACGATATGGATTTGCAAATTTTTCGGTGTATTCATCCACTTTTTCTTGCAGTTTTTCTACAGGATTTTCTGCCGAAGCAATTTCTCTTTTGAAAATAATTTCTGCCGCTCCTTTTGCCCCCATCACCGCAATTTCTGCCGATGTCCAAGCGTAATTCATGTCGGCTCCAATGTGTTTGGAATTCATTACGTCGTATGCACCACCGTAGGCTTTACGAGTAATTACCGTAATTCTTGGAACGGTTGCTTCACAAAAAGCGTACAATAATTTTGCTCCATGCGTAATGATTCCGCCCCATTCTTGATTAGTGCCTGGCATAAAACCTGGAACGTCCTCCAAAACCAATAGTGGCACATTGAAACAATCGCAAAAACGAACAAAACGGGCCGCTTTTTGACTGGCTTGAATATCCAAAACACCCGCCATTACAGCCGGTTGATTAGCGACAATTCCGATGCTACGACCGCCCAAACGAGCGAATCCTACCACAATATTCTCCGCATAATTTTTATGAACTTCAAAGAAAGAATCGGCATCGGTAAGAATGTCGATAACCTCTTTCATATCATAAGGCTGATTGGGATTTTCAGGAATGATGGTATCCAAACTTTCTCTGATTTCGTTGCTTGGTTCGTAGGGTAAAAAAGGTGGTTGGTCTTCACAATTTTGTGGAATGTACGATAATAATTTTTTGATGTCATTGATGCAAGTAACTTCGTTGGCACACGAAAAATGCGTTACGCCCGACTTGGTTGAATGCGTAGAAGCACCGCCCAATTCTTCGGAAGTTACCACTTCGTGCGTTACGGTTTTAACCACATTTGGCCCCGTTACGAACATATACGAAGTGTTTTCAACCATCATAATAAAGTCGGTAATGGCTGGCGAATATACCGCTCCACCCGCACAAGGTCCCATGATGGCAGATATTTGAGGAATTACGCCCGATGCCAAGGTATTTTTATAGAAGATATCAGCATAACCTGCCAGGGACGTTACGCCCTCTTGGATTCTTGCTCCGCCCGAGTCGTTCAGACCGATTAATGGAGCGCCATTTTTCATGGCCAAATCCATTATTTTGCAGATTTTCTCGGCGTGCGTTTCGGATAATGCTCCACCAAAAACGGTAAAATCTTGGGCAAAAACGTAGATAATTCTACCATTAACCGTCCCGTAGCCCGTTACGACTCCATCGCCCAAATAATATTCTTTATCCAAACCAAAATCTTTGCAACGGTGCATCACAAATTTGCCAATTTCTTCAAAACTGCCTTCATCCAACAATAGCGTTACTCTTTCACGGGCGGTTAATTTACCCTTTTTATGTTGAGCCGCAATTCTGATTTCTCCTCCGCCAAGCAACGCTTCGGCATTTTTCTTTTCTAAAATATTGAATTTATCTTGGTTGGTTTTTACGTTCATGGTTTTGTTTTTATTGATGAATCAAAGATATGGGTTGAGGGGAGTTTGTTGTGTTAAAATGGTATAGATGTTTGTTTTATCTGATAAAGAAAACCCAAATAACAAATGCAGGAATACCAACTGCAATTACACTCATTTGTGCATTCAGCATAAAATTATTATCAAGGAAAAAGTCTTCAAATGTTTTTTTACCATTAATGCTTTCCCATCTAACAAAAGCACCTTCTATTCTTGAAAATACAATACCTTATATCCCTAAGAACTTTGTAAAATATTCTGCATTGTTTACTTGCGGAAAATAAAAATACAGAAAAAACAGAATCAGATTTACGAGCAATAGACTAACTAAGATGATTTTGTAGTTTTTATGAATCATTTTTGATTTAGTTTACTTTCATTATTTTTTATCGTTCGTCCAACCGACCTTTCGTATTTACGAATCAGATTTTGATTCCCCTCAATACCAACAAAAATACCTACATTCTCCTTAAAAACCAACAAAGCCAAGTTTGCCTATTTTGTGTAGGTAAACTTGGCTTTGTTAATGATTTAATTATTCGATTTTAGAGACTTTTCTAATTAGTCATAAATATCTTTTCTATGGCTAAGTTTGATAACGTCAATGATAAGTTCATCATCAAAAACTTCATAAATCACACGATAATCACCAATTCTAATTCGATAACCATCTCTATTTTTCAAGTTTTTATAACCAATTGGTCGAGGATTTTCGGCTAAATCATTAATAGCTTCAAGAATTGGTTCGGCAATATTATCAGGAAGTTTATCTAATTATTTTTCTACCTTTTTAGTTAATAGGACGGTATAATTAGACATTTTTCAATTCACGTTTTTTTAAATAATCACTCAATAATACCCGTTTCCCATCATCAGTTCTTTTGAATTCATCATAAGCCTGAATATCATCTAATTCTTCAAGGGCATCAATCATTGAATCAAATTCTTTTGACGAAAGCACAACCAATTTACTTCCAGAAGTATCAGTAATATATTGAGGATGTACAATAACCATCGTTTTATTATTTTAAATTGTTTTACAAATTTATGATATTTCTTACACCTTCAGCAAATAATCCGTCAATTTTCCTTCCAAATCATTCACCGACATATTTCTAAAAATACCGCCGTGATTAATAAATGATATTTCTCCTTTTTCTTCCGAAACCACGATAATTGCGGCATCGGTTTGTTCGCTCATGCCAAAAGCCGCCCGGTGTCTGAAACCCAAAGTAGGAGAAATGGTACCACTTTCAGAAACGGGCAACATACATCTGGCCGCCGCCAAACGTCCTTCTCGGATAATTACAGCGCCATCATGGAGAGGACTATTTTTATGAAAAATGCTCAATAGAAGTCGTTTAGAAACTTCTGAATCAATTACATCGCCCGATTCGATATATTTTTTCAAATCATCTTCTCGCTCAATCACAATCAAAGCTCCCGTGTTGGTGGTAGCCATGTTTTTGGTAGCTTCAATGATGGATTGAAGAGAAGTAATATTTTCTTTAGTCGTTTTTGGGGTATAAAATTTCTTCAAAAAAGTATTTTCACGAATGGATGTCGAACGACCTAACATCATCAAAAAACGCCTAATTTCTTGTTGAAAAATTATTAATAATGCCAATACCCCCACGTTCATAAACTGCCCCAAAATAGCGGATAACAATTCCATTCCCAAGGCTTTGGCCACTAAATAAACCACGTAAATAAGGATATAGCCAAAGAAAACTTTATTGGCAATACTCCCCTGAATCAGTTTATAAACCTGATAAAGCAAGAATGCTACGAGTAAAATATCTAAAATATCAATCCAATCAATGGTTAAAAATCCTATTTGCATGGTTATAACTTTAAGTTTTAAGCAATGAGCTTTGAGTTCGTTGTGTATGTTTTAGGTCAATGCGACTTAGTCAAAAAAGTCAAATAAATTCAGACTGAAATTCCTAACACTATATTTCCATCTAAGCATATTTTTTTAAAATATTCGGTTTTAGAAGGTTCACACACACCTGGAAAATCGCCTTTCTTTCCCAACATATCCGTAATTACTTGAAAATGAAGGTGTGGCGACCAATTTCCATTGATAGGATAATTACCAAATTCGGCAATTTTATCGCCCGTTTCAATGTTTTTTCCTTCGTAAATGCCTTCAAGACATTCCAAATTTAGATGTCCGTAAAGCGTATAAAATGTATTTCCCTCTAAAATATGTTCCAAAATAATCGTTGGACCATAATCTCCAATATTGTCATTATTGGCAAAACTATGAACTTTCCCTTGCATAGGTGCATAAACGGGCGTACCTGCTTTTGTCCAAATATCCACGCCCAAATGAATGGAACGAGGTTCGGCAGATTGTTGAAAATGCTTGGTAGTTCGATAAATATAACGATTTTCCCGGTAACCACCAACCGCACAGACGGCATTAGCTTCTTTAATTTTCCGAGAAACGTATTCATCCATTACCTCAACATTCAATAAATCTAATGAGTGAAGGTCAGTATTATTTTCGGTTAAGTCAATATGAAGAATCGTATCTTTCTGAAAATTAAAAGGGACAATTGGGTGGAATTTGTGGGTTCTGAGATTCATCTATTTCTTATGAGAAAAATTGTAGCACAAGCTTTAGCCTGTATGGAAATTAAGTATAAAACAGTCTAACATTATGCCCAAACCTGCGTTCCTTCCGTGCAGTTTTTACACATTTCAATTTCTGAACGAGAACGTATAAGTATTTTTCTAAATTTTCGGTAACTTTCTCCAAACCATAAGTCTTTGAAAGTCTGAGTTTTCATATCGCCTAAACGATAATGAGCGTCTTTATCGAAACAACATGGCACCACCAAACCGTCCCACGTAATCACGCATGAATGCCACATTTTCCAACAATGATTCACCAAATTATTCTTGATTTTATAACTTCCATCCCGTTGTTTTGTGTAACGTGAATATTCATCAATTGTGGGAATCAAAGCAGAACCTTGCTTATAATCATAAATTTGAGCCGTTTTTAACCCAACTTCATCAACGCCCAATTCTCTGGCCAATTCATGCACCTCCGCAATTTGATGTTGATTCGGTTTTACCACTAAAAACTGAAAAACAATGTGCGGCGTAGCTGATTTTAACTCATTTTTCCACTTCACAATGTTGCGAGTTCCTTCGATTACTTTTTCTAATTTACCCCCAACCCTATATTGTTCGTACGTTTCTTGGGTTGTTCCGTCAATGGAAATTATCAGTCTATCTAAGCCTGATTCTACGGTTTTTTTGGCGTTATCATCCGTCAAATAATGTGCATTCGTGGAGGTTGCGGTGTACATTTTTTTTTTAGCTGCGTAACCCACTAAATCCAAAAATTGCGGGTGTAAATAAGGTTCGCCTTGAAAATAGAAAATTAAATAAAGCAAAGTATCTGCTAATTCATCAATGGTTCGTTTGAATAAATCACCTTCTAACATACCCGTCGGACGAGTGAAAGAACGCAACCCACTCGGGCATTCGGGACACCGAAGATTGCAAGAAGTGGTGGGTTCAAAGGAAATACTAAAAGGCAAACCCCATTGGGTTGGTTTATTGGTTATTTTGGCATTATAAAAACCAGAAACTACCTTCAAGCCATTCCAAATACGTTTTGGGGTTAGTTTAGAGGCAAAGTTTAGACCATCTTTAATGTTTCCGTTCATGTAAATTGTTTTCAAAATATACCTGCAAGATACCTTTAAACGCTTGAAAAGGCAAATTTGAAAAGTATTGGCTTATTAAATTTATAATTTTATAAGCCCTATAAAAATCATTACAGGGTACTACAAACATTTCAAGAAAAAATAGTAAATTTCAGTTGAATGTTATCGCCAAGTAACTTAGAAAGGAAGTATTTTTTAAATCTTTCGAGCCTTCGTGACTTAGTGGCAAATTAAAAACAGTACCTTATTACTCAAAAATCACAGACTCATGAACAATACCAGAAGAGATTTTATTAGAAAAATAAGTAGCACATCGGCTTTAATTGTCGGTGGCATGGCAATTACTGATGCTTATGGAAAAACAATTATGTTAAAATCAGAAGCCAAAATTTCGGCCAATGACAAAATCAGAATTGCCCTGATTGGTTCGGGAATTATTGGTCATTATGATACCGAAACTGCCCTCAAAGTGCCTGGCATTGAGTTAGTTGCCGTTTGTGATTTATATACGGGACGATTGGAGAGAGCCAAAGAGAAATGGGGAAAAGACCTTTTTACCACTCGTGATTACCGTGAAATACTAAACCGTAGCGATGTTGATGCCGTGTTGGTTTGTACTTCCGACCACTGGCACGACCATATTTCAATTGATGCCATGAAAGCTGGAAAGCACGTATATTGCGAAAAACCAATGGTTCACCACATCCAAGAAGGGCAGGCTGTCATTGATACCCAAAAGAAAACAGGAAAGGTTTTTCAAGTAGGTTCGCAAGTAGCGAGTTCCGTTTTGACCGCCGAGGCAAAAAAGATTTATGAATCTGGCGTGATAGGAGAATTATGCTACGTAGAGGCCACTAACGACCGCAGTTCTGCCAACGGTGCTTGGCAATATACCATTCCAACGGATGCCAATACGCAAACCGTTGATTGGGATACTTACGTAGGCGATGCACCAAAAGTGCCATTTGAAGCCAAAAGATTTTTCCGTTGGAGAAATTATAAAGACTACGGAACGGGTGTTGCAGGCGATTTATTTGTGCATCTTTTAACCAATTTACACACCATCACCAGCTCAATTGGGCCCAATAAAATTTTTGCTCTGGGCGAATTAAATTACTGGAAAGATGGACGAGATGCATACGATTTAGTAACTTCTTTGATGCAATATCCAGAAAGAAAAGAACATCCAGCTTTTCAGTTTTATACCCGTGTAAATTTGGCCGATGGCGGCACGGCTGGCTCTCCCGCAAAATTAGTGGGTACGGAAGGAATCATCGAACTGGGATACGGAAGCATGAAAGTAAAAAGTTTTAAACGCCCAAAAGCACCCGAATTTGGAGGGTATGATTCGGTCAATACTTTCTCGCAAGTACAGCAAGAAGAATCAACGAAAGCCTATAAAGCCTTGTTCTCGGATGATGACAAAAAATGGAATTATGCTAAGGAAATAACTTTCAAAGTTCCTGAAGGATACGACGAAAGATTAGACCATTTTATCAATTTCTTTGAGTCAATTCGCACGGGGAAAAAAGTGCATGAAGATGCAACTTTTGGCTTACGTGCAGCGGCTCCAGCCTTAGCGTGTAACATGAGTGCAGCATTGGGTAAGCCTGTGATATGGGATGCGGAGAAAATGAAAGTGGTATAATCTAAAATCCCATGATAAACAAAGATTTGCCAGTTGCGAAACATTGTAACGTTTCGCAATTGGCAAATCTTAATGTTATCGCTTTCGACAATTGGCTTGTCAGCTATTGGCTTTAAAATCAGTATATTGACTGATTAGAAGTGTCGATTATAAAATATTAGCTACTTTTTAATTTGTTTAGTTCACTATCCCAGCTGTGGTTGCCTCTGGAACTTCAATTAATTCCCCTGATTTTACGTCATATATGTAGCCATATACGGGAATATTCTTGGATACTAATGGATGATTTTTAATCCGTTTAACATCTTCAGTAACACTTTCAGCTAAGTTTTTAAAGGTTAAAAACGACACAAATTTAGCTTCATCAGAACCTCCTTCCTCTTCTACATTTCGCCATCCATTTTCATCCACAGATGCAGTAGAAAGACTTTTTGAGAGTAAATCTCGCATTATTTCATCACTAAAAAGCGCCATCCCACAGTCAGTATGATGGATTACAAACCACTCTTTTGTTCCCAATAATTTATGAGAAATTATCAATGAACGAATGGCATCATCACTCGCCCGACCTCCTGCATTACGGATTACATGAGCATCACCTTCAGATAAACCTGCATATTTTGCGGGGTCAAGCCGTGCATCCATGCAAGTTAGGATGGCAAATTGACGAGCGGGAGGAAGCGATAATGTTCCTCTTTCACCAAAGTTATTTGCGTAATTTTTATTGGCAGTCAATACTTCAGTGAGTACTTTACTTCTGCTTGATTGATTTGACATTTTGTTATTTTTTAATATTGAAATAAAAATAATTCAGTTGGTTTTTGGATTGAGAATAGTGTCATGGCTGGTAGAATTGCACCAACACAAGACATTTTACCAACACTAACCTAACCACACATACAAGAAACCATTTTAATAGGTTAATGTTGGATAAAATTGTTCAATAAGTCTTGCCCTTCTTCCCAATTTCCTAAATTTGATGTGGCGTTAATGTGTCCTTTTTTGCCAATATTAACAAATTCACTTCCCCACGCAAAAGCAAATTCATTAGCTCTTTCGATACTCGAATATTGGTCGGTTGTACTGGCAATTACCACCCCTTTAAAGGGTAATTTGAACTTAGGAATCGGATTAAAACCTTCAGTAAAACTTAATCGTCTTGAATTTTCAACATC
>NZ_CBABQS010000068.1:0-26790 GCF_964672035.1 Arcicella sp. | reverse complement strand
CCCCTCAGAGCCTTGAATCGTCCCTTGGGTCTTTAACCCAGCACAGTACATTAAGGTACTTCTGAGGGGATGGTTTTCTCACTTTGAGAAATTATTTGAAATTACTTTTTTCTTGGAAAAATTCAACAGCACAAACCTAAAAGCATAGTCTCGACAATTGGCGGCATCACAGCAGAATACTATCTTTTTATTATTATATTATTCATATTTTTACTTTCAACAGTTATTGAGTGGGACACTCGCCACGGACTGGTAAGAAAAATAAAGAATTTTTATTGATTGAACAGTTTTATATTTGTCTATCACAAACGCATATGCGTAAAAGGAATTTGCCAACTCTCATTCTTCCCCAACCCAACTTTCCACCAAATTTAGAAAGAAGAATTTAAACCCCTCACTCGTTTCAGATTTATTTTGGCTAACTTTGCGATTGATGGAATTTTACATCAAATTTCCCAACCGCAAACAAGATTTAATGCTAACTCATCAGCTAAAACTCCGTAAGCCTCTCGCAGTTTTCGATTTAGAAACTACGGGAATCAATATGATCAAAGACCGTATTGTTGAAATCAGTATCGCCAAAGCCAATATTGATGGAACCGTCACTGTGAAAACTCGCCGAGTAAATCCTGGATTCCCCATTCCTTTGGAGTCATCGCTCATTCACGGAATTTATGACGAAGATGTAGCAGATGAGCCTAATTTCAAGCAAATTGCTAAATCAATGGCTCAATTTTTGGAAGGTTGTGATTTGGCAGGATTCAATTCCAACCGTTTCGATGTGCCAATGTTGGTAGAGGAGTTTTTGAGAAATGACGTTGATTTTGACGTAAAAAATCGCCGTTTGATTGATGCCCAAAGAATTTTTCATTTGATGGAACCTCGAAATCTTTCGGCCGCTTATAAGTTTTTCTGTAATAAAGAATTAATTGATGCTCATTCGGCAGAAGCGGATACGATTGCCACTTTGGAGGTTTTGAATGCCCAAGTAAAACATTATGAAGGCGTAAAAATTAAAAATGCCAATGGAGAAGAAATCGAACCTGTGAAAAACGACATGGATGCTTTGCACGAGATAACTGCTTCAAAGTTAGTCGATTTCGCTCAACGAATGACTTTCAATAAAGACGGAATTGAAGTAATTAATTTTGGAAAACACGCTGGAAAACCTGTCCTTCAAGTATTAAAAGAAGAGCCTTCTTACTACGATTGGATGATGAAAGGTGATTTTCCGATGGATACCAAACGCAAATTGACCGAGATAAAATTACGAGGATTCAATAATAAGTAATTTATAAATTCCAATTTTAAAGGCAAAGCCGTATTTTTGCAATTATTACGAAAAAACAAACATCATGCAACAAATACCTGACATTATCCGACTCGTTCCTTTGCAGAATTATATATGGTTTAGTACCGCCCTATTTTGTATCGGAATCGTTGGTGTATTGACTCGTCGAAATGCGATTATTATATTTATGTCGGTCGAGTTGATGCTCAATGCCGTCAATTTACTTTTAGCCGCATTTTCATCCTATAAATCTGATCCATCAGGTCAAATTTTCGTCTTTTTCATCATGGCAGTTGCCGCAGCAGAAGTAGCCGTTGGACTCGCAATTATCGTCATGATTTACAGAAATATCAAAACCATTGACGTTGGTTTATTGAATAAATTGAAATGGTAAAATACGGTTCACGGTAAATGGTGAACGGTAAATATTAGACCTTGTAACAGTCAATCAATATTTATACAAAGTTGATTCCTGCCATTTCCTAATTATTTGCCCAATATTCAAGCTGATAGCCAAAAGCCGATTGCCGAAAGCTAATAACTAAACATTATGTCCTTAATTACACTAATTCCTCTTCTTCCACTCCTTGGTTTCTTGATTAATGGAATCGGCTTTCGCCATATTCCAAAATCATTAGCTGGCATCATTAGTTCGGGAGTTGCCTTAGCTTCTTTTGCTTGCGTGTTGTCGCTTTTCTTCGGATTCGATGGCAAACCACAAGTTGTTTCCGTTTTCGATTGGATAACCGTCGGCAAGTTAAATATCTCATTTTCCTTCCTGATTGACCAATTGTCGTTATTGATGTTGTTGATTATCACGGGCGTAGGTTCATTGATTCATATTTATTCAATCGGCTACATGAGCCATGACGAAGGTTTTGGAAAATTCTTTGCTTTCCTCAACCTGTTTTTGTTCTTCATGCTTTTATTAGTGATGGGGTCAAATTATGTCGTGATGTTTATCGGTTGGGAAGGTGTTGGACTTTGTTCATATCTACTGATTGGATTCTGGAATAAAAATTCTAATTACGGAAATGCTGCTCGCAAAGCCTTTATTATGAACCGTATTGGTGATTTGGGCTTTTTGTTGGGTATTTTTATGATAATCAACCATTTTGGTTCAGTTGAATACGCAAGTATCCAAGAGTCGGTGTTAGATGGTGGTTATATTTCTGGAGATAAAACGTTATTTTACATTACATTACTGTTGTTCGTTGGAGCCATGGGAAAATCGGCGCAAATTCCATTATATACATGGTTGCCCGATGCGATGGCAGGTCCAACGCCCGTATCTGCACTTATACACGCAGCTACGATGGTTACTGCTGGAATCTACATGATTATCCGTTCAAATTTCATGTATTCGTTAGCGCCCGAAACCTTAGAAATTGTGGCTTGGGTAGGAGTAGCAACGGCACTTTTAGCGGCTTCCATTGGTCTTTTCCAAAATGATATTAAGAAAGTATTGGCTTATTCAACCGTTTCTCAATTGGGCTATATGTTCATGGGATTGGGCGTAATGGCTTATTCTTCTTCATTTTTCCACGTAATGACGCACGCATTTTTCAAAGCGCTTTTGTTCTTAGGAGCAGGTTCGGTGATTCATGCGATGTCAGACGAACAAGATATTCGTAAAATGGGTGGATTGCGTAAAGCATTACCCATTACCTTTATTACCTTCTTGATTGCTACCATTGCCATTTCTGGTATTCCTCCATTTGCCGGTTTCTTCTCGAAAGATGAAATCTTAGCTCACCTTTATGAGCACAACAAAGTAATGTGGGGATTTGCCCTTTTAGGCTCAATAATGACTTCTTTCTACATGTTTCGTTTGTTGTTTTTAACTTTCTTCGGAGAATTCAGAGGAACTTCAGAACAAAAACATCATTTGCACGAATCACCTTTAACGATGACTGCCCCCTTGATGATTTTGGCAGTGCTTTCAGCCGCTGGAGGATTTTTTAATTTACCCCATATCTTCGGGGGACACTCAAGTTTGGCAGAATTCATGGCTCCCTTATTCGCTCATTCAAATGTAGAACACGCCGCCGTTGATGAGTCATTGGAAAAGACTTTGATGATTGTTTCAGTAGTTGCAGCTTTAGCTTCGGCAGGATTGGCTTATGTGATTTATGTGAGTAGAAAAGTAGTTCCATCAGCAGACAGCGAAGTTTCGGGAATTCAGAAAGTGATTTATAACAAATACTACGTTGATGAAATTTATGATGCCATTTTTGTAAAACCAATCACGGCATTATCAAACTTTTTCAGTTCAGTGTTTGAGTTTTTAGTAATAGATTTAATCGTAGAAGGCATTGGAAAAGGCGTAAAAGCACTTTCATCCGAAGCCAGATTATTACAAAGCGGAACAACCGGAAATTATATCTTCATCATGGTATTATCAATCGTTGGAATATTGGGATTTAGTTTCTACGCAGGTGACATTTCTCAGATATTTGATAATTTAAAGGCTTTGATTTCTAAGTAAAATATACTTCAATTTCCATTGATAAGTAATAAAAAATTATGCTAACAATTTCACTAATTCTCCTTCCAATCATTGCAGGGCTTTTGACCCTCACGATTAAAGGAGGAAATGCTAAAACGATTGCTTCTATTTTTGCCTTTGCAGAAATGATTCTCGGTGCTTATGTCTATTTTTCATTCATGCCAAATGCCACAACGCAATTTGCGGCAAACTACGAATGGATTCATTCGGCAGGAATTAATTTCTCCGTAGGTATTGATGGTATCAGTTTGATTCTGGTATGTTTGACCACTTTGATGGTACCATTCATCATCCTATCGACATTCAACAATAATTATAAAAATGCTCCAACCTTCTATGCGCTTATTTTATTTATGCAAGCGGCATTGATTGGTGTTTTCACGGCCAGAGATATTTTCTTGTTCTATTTCTTCTTTGAAATAGCCTTGATTCCAGTATATTTTATTGCCGCTATTTGGGGAGGAGAAAATCGTATTAAAGTAACCTTTAAGTTCTTTATTTATACGATGTTTGGTTCGCTATTCATGTTGTTGGCCTTGGTTTATTTATACATCCAAACGCCAGGAATTGCTCATAAAGCTGATTTTGAATCAATTTATGCAGCGGCAAGAAACTTAGATATTACCCAACAAAGTTACCTTTTCGCAGCATTTTTTATCGCTTTCGCTATCAAAATGCCTTTGTTTCCTTTCCATACTTGGCAACCAGATACTTACGTTGAAGCCCCAACGGCTGGAACAATGTTATTATCGGGTATTATGTTGAAAATGGGTACTTACGGATTGATTCGTTTTATCCTACCAATCACGCCTTTAGCCGTTGATAAATACGGAATGATTGCCGTTATTCTTTCGATAATTGGCATTGTGTATGGTTCAATCATTGCGATTCAACAAAAAGACATGAAACGCCTCATTGCTTATTCATCATTCGCCCACGTAGGCTTGATGGCAGCAGGTATTTTCAGTGGAAATATTGACGGAATTCAAGGAGCATTAATCCAAATGTTAGCCCACGGAATCAACGTGGTAGGTCTTTTCTTTATCGTAGAAATCATCCAACAACGCACCAATTCACGTGAATTAGCTCGTTTGGGAGGCATTACACAAACAACCCCAAACTTAACGGTCTATTTTATCATCTTAATGTTAGGTTCAGTTGCCATGCCATTAACCAACGGATTTGTCGGTGAATTTTTATTATTGAAAGGAGTTTATCAGTACAATGTTTGGGCGGGTGCAATTGCGGGATTAACCATCATCTTAGGAGCAGTTTATATGTTAAGAATGGTGCAAAAATCAATGTTTGGTATCACTTCTCGCATCACTGAAGGCTTCACAGACTTGACCTTGTCTGAGAAAGTAGTTTTATTTCCACTGTCATTTATGGTTATTTTGCTTGGTGTCGCTCCGAATATGTTTTTAAAATTAACCGAACCAGCCGTAACACAATTATTATCAATCATTAAGTAATAGAGGTTTTAGGTAATTGGTTTTAGGTTTTAGAACTCAAGTTTAGTACATAGGTTAAACATTTATATCAAAAATTGTAAAACAACTGGTAACTAATCGTTTGAATTAATTCCTAACCCCAGCCCCTAATCCCTAAGAACTGATATTATGAACGCAATTATAGCATTATCACTTTTTGGAATAAGTAGTTTATTTCTCGGTTTTTTAAATAACCGTAAAATATTATTACCCGCAACCCTCATTTTCATCCTCATCGCATTGGGTCTGAATTTTAGCGACTGGAACCATGAATATGTGTGGTTTAACTCAATGTTGAGAACCAACAATTTATCTATCAATTTTACGACGGTAATTTTAATTTCAACGTTATTGATAGTAGCCATTTCAAGAGGATTTGGTGATGATGAAGAACACTCTCATCCCGCTGAATACTACGCTATCATGATGTTTTCGGTAGTTGGAGCAATCATGATGGTTACTTACGAAAATTTGATTATGCTTTTCGTGGGATTAGAAATCCTTTCTGTTTCGATGTATGTCCTCACAGGGTCAGACAAGCGTAATTTACGTTCTAATGAAGCCGCTTTGAAGTATTTTTTAATGGGTTCATTTGCCACAGGCATCCTTTTATTTGGTGTAGCCTTAGTTTATGGAGCAACAGGTTCATTCGATATTCACGGCATTGGATTAGCCGTGAAAGATGCCAAAGCTCAAATGGGCGGAATTTATGGACCAATTCTTACCGTAGGCGTTATCATGATGTTGTCAGGTTTATTGTTCAAAATCTCAGCCGCACCATTCCACTTTTGGACGCCTGATGTGTATGATGGAGCGCCAAGTTTGTTTACTGCATTCATGTCCACCGTTGTGAAAACGGCGAGTGTTGCTGCCACTTATCGTTTACTTTCAACTGCCTTTCCAGATATGTACGGAACGTGGGGAAATCCGATGGTTTATATCACAGCAATAACCTTAATTATAGGAAATCTTACCGCTGTTTATCAACAAAGCTTCAAACGGATGTTAGCGTATTCGAGTATATCACACGCAGGATATTTGTTGATCACAGTATTAGCAAAACGCCCCGAAACAAATTCATCCATCTTGTTTTATTCATTGGCCTATTCAATTGCCACGATTAGTGCATTTGCCGTTTTGATAGTCGTTTCAGAAGCAAAATCTAAAGCAGGAAAACCAGATGAAAGTTTTGATGCCTTGAATGGTTTAGCGAAGAATAACCCTTTCTTAGCGTTTGTATTGGCAGTTTCGATGTTATCATTGGCAGGAATTCCATTAACAGCAGGTTTCTTCGGAAAGTTTTTTATCTTTACTGACGCATTTTCTAACCCATCTGGCATATTTAAAAGTTTATTAGTAGTCGCTATTTTAATGTCAGTCGTTGGTATTTATTATTATTTCAAACCAATTATTGCCGCATATATGAGAAATGGGGATACCGAAAAAATTGAAATTTCGCCCGTTTTTAAATATACGCTTATCCTCACAACCATCTTGACTATTCTCTTGGGTATTGCTCCGGATTTAGTTAAAAAACTTTTTTAACACATTGTCAAAGTTATTAAATAAAAAAGACCTAATTGCCTATTTTTTAGTCGCAGGGACTGGCGCTGCTGTACAATTAATAGCCGGCAGTATTCTTAGGAATAGTTTTCAACTTTCTTACAGTACGGCTGTTTCTTTAGCTTATCTAATTTCATTCGTTGTAGGCTTCGTACTAACCAAAATGTTTGCTTTCGATGCTCGGAATACCAACCAAACACGTCGAGAAATGTTGAAATTTATGATGGTCGCCACAGCATCATGGGGAATTACATGGTTCTTTGCCGTTGCATCGCTCGAATATATAGCCAATACTTTAGGCGAACATTCAGCAGTTTTGCCTTTCAGTAATAAACCCGTAAACCTAAATGAATTAGGAAGCCAAGTGGTAGGTATGGGATTTAGTTTTATTTTTAATTATGTACTTCATAAAACATTTACTTTTAAAAGCACTGGTTTTTACGACCGACTGAAAAGAATAGTTTCATAGTATTTTAATAGTCTTCATCAGAAATGAAGACTACTTTTTTGCCTAAAATAGTAATAATCTAAGATTCTAAATCTCAAATATTCCTCAATTTAGGAGTTGAAAGATAAAGTTATCGTTAAAATTTAAGTTTATTAAGTTTTAAAATTGCACTTTACCACTAAAAAAAAATCATAAAACAAGATTTTTTTTTAATTATTAAAATTTCCTTAAAATTTCTTAGTAATTACTTGCACAGTACCAAAGTTGTACATAATTTTGTATCAGTTACAAACCCAAATCACCACAAAAAATGAAAAAATTCTTTGCATTCGCATTAGTAGCTTCAATGATGTCATTAGCTGCTTGTTCTGAGAAAAAAACTGAAGGTACTACTGATTCTACTGCAGTTTCTGTTGATACTACAATGGCTGTTGATACTGCAATGGCTGCTGATACTACGATGGCTGCTGATACTACTAAGAAGTAATATCAAATTCATTATAGTTTCTTTCGAAAGAACGTAAAAGAGTCCTGATTCGTCAGGACTTTTTTTGTGCCTTGTAGTTTCAAGAATAGATAGGGTTTTCTATATTTTAGGTATTTATGCAACGGAAACAAATAATTGTCTAACAGTCAATAGATTTGAGCTTCATAAATCATCACTTCCTTTTTATCTTTACCAAAATCTATTTCAAAAAAAATGTTGGATAAGAAAACTCGAAATTATTGGTGGCTCAATGTAAACCCCCGCATCTGGTCAATTGATTTATTCAAAATCAATCAAACTCAACATTATACTTCCCATAATGAGTTTGGCAATAAGCGTAGAATTTATAAGAATTTTGAGTTGGTGCAGACTTGCGATATGATGGTAGGTTATGAATCTACTCCTGTGAGGCAAGTAAAAGCCATTTTTGAGATTACAGAACCTTTACATAGAGATGTAAAATTAGGAGAAGTTATTTCGTTTAAAATTAATGAAAAAACGCCCGAACCAATTGATTGGGCAGAATTGAAATCACTACACTTTTTTAAGGATTCGGACATTTTAAAAAATAATCAAGGCAGTCTTTTTAAACTTACTGAAGAGGAATTTGAGGCTATTCAAGCCATAATTGATGCGCAGAAAGAAGATTTACATAGCGACGACATATTAATTCCTTATGAGCAAAAAGATGCTTTGAAGGATTTATTTATTGACGATGATAAATTCGATGAAATAATTGAAACCCTTCGTTACAAGAAAAATATTATTCTTCAAGGGCCTCCTGGCGTTGGCAAAACCTTTATTGCCAAGCGCTTGGCCTATACCCAAATAGGCACGCAGGATGATTCCAGAATTAAAATGGTTCAGTTTCATCAATCATATAGTTATGAGGATTTTATTCAAGGATTACGCCCCGATGATTCAGGTGGCTTTAAATTAAAAAATGGCGTTTTTTACGAATTTTGCCGACAAGCGCAACGCAATTCTGGAATTGACCACTTCTTTATTATTGACGAAATCAATCGTGGAAATTTGAGTAAAATATTCGGAGAATTATTACTTTTAATAGAATCCGACAAGCGTGGGCGAGCTAACGAAATGGCCTTGACTTACGGAGATAAAGACTCCGAACCTTTCTACGTACCTGACAATCTGCATATTATTGGCACTATGAACACGGCAGACCGTTCTTTAGCCATGATTGATTATGCGCTTCGTCGCCGTTTTGCTTTTATTTCCCTTGAACCACTTTTTAACCAAAAATTTATTGATTTTTTATCGAGAAAAGGAATTGAAAAATTATTTTCTGAAAAAATTGTTGCTCGTATTTCAAAACTCAACGAAGTAATTACTAACGATAAAAATCTTCAAAAAGGATTTCAGATTGGGCATAGCTATTTTTCAAATTTTACGGAAAGTGAAAACGTAGAAAAATGGTATCGTAGGATCATAAATTTAGAAATTGCGCCACTTTTGGAAGAATATTGGTTTGATAATGAAACAAAAGCACAGACGGAAATTAGGAAATTATTAGCATTATGATACCCATCAAAAATATCTATTATTTGCTATGCTACGCTTGGAATAAGTTGGAAGAAGGTGAATTGGTAGATGTAGCTACCGAAGATGAATCTGACTTATTGAATCTCTTGGGCAGGGTATTGCTAAACGGAACAAAAACACTTTTAAAAAGGGGAATTGATAAGCAATATATTACGGAAAATAAAGTTTATCAAGGCATTAAAGGAAAAGTAAATATCACAGATTCATTACGAAAAAGCCTATTTCCAAAAGGACTTTCTGTTTGTGAATTTGATGAACTTTCGGCGGATATTCTACCAAATCAAATTCTGAAAACTACGCTACAAAATCTCACGCAGATTGCGAGCCTCTCCCCTACTCTAAAACAGGAAATTAGAACGATTATTTACCGTTTGCATGAAGTAAATACCATCGTTTTGATAGACACTATTTTTCATCAAGTACAAATCAATCGAAACAATTCATTTTATGCTTTCTTGTTGAATATCAGCGAGTTAATTCATAAAAATATGTTAATAAATGAGGAAGACGGTAATTTTCAATTCATAGATTTTCTAAGAAATGAGCGTCAAATGGCAAGACTTTTTGAGGAATTTATTCGCAATTTTTATAAAATTGAAGCTCCCGAAGCAAAGGTGTTTAGAGAAGATTTACGATGGAAAATGGCAGGAGAAAAACATCAATTTTTACCAAAAATGCAAACTGATATTTCCATTAAAATCAATAACCGAAAACTGATTATTGATGCAAAATATTACAAAGAAACCTTACAGAAATACTACGATTCGGAGAAGATTCATTCACAAAATTTATATCAAATATTCGCCTATTTAAAGAATCAAGATGATGAATTGGCGGAAGGCATTTTGATATACCCAACGGTTCAAAAATCTTTGAGCCTCGCCTACACGCATGAGGAACATACCATTAGGATTGAGACGCTAAATCTGAATCAGGATTGGCGTGGAGTGAAGGCGGATTTATTGAGGATTATTGCTTAAATCTCAACCACAAAAATCCTATTCTTCACGGTAAATAAATACGTTTTTTTCTCATTATTCATAAAAATATTAATAATATTTGTTTGGTCGTCGAACATATCAATTAATACATCATTTTGAATTTTTGAACCTTTAATGGGCTCATTTATAGGCATTTCCAAATATATCCACGTGGCATCTCCTTCTTTTTCTTTGCCTACATACTGATAATTTAATTTCTGATTTATGGGTGTTGTTACGACAAAGTGTTTATGGACGTATTGGTCGATGAAAAGGTCATTTTTATCCGCATTTTCAATTACAAATTTCTTGTTTTGATTATTCAGTGAAAGTGTTTTTTCTAAGTCATCCGTAAAGACTCTGAGACTAATTTCAAAGGCTTTTTCTTTGGCATTATAACGCATTTCGGCAATGCTAGTGTGAAATGCGTGCGTGTTCAGAAGAAGGGAGGAAGAAGAAGGAAGAAAAGAGGTTTGTAGCATTAAGACCATTCCTAAAACCAAAAACCTGCAAGTGTTTTTTAGACTTGCAGGTTTTATTGACATTGTATTTTTATTTAAAAAAATCATTAAATTATTTATTTAAAAATCTTAAAAATATCGTTTCCGAACGCAAAAACCATTAATCCTAAAAGAATTACTGTTCCAACTTGTTGAGCGATTTCTTGTACTTTGATAGATGGCGTTTTGCCCGTAATCATTTCCCAAAGCAAGAAAATGGCGTGTCCACCGTCTAAAGCTGGAATTGGTAGTGCGTTCATAAAAGCTAATGACATAGATAGTAAACCCGTTAAGAACCAAAAATTAGCCCAATCCCACTTTCCACCGAATATTTTAGCAATTCCAACGGGACCACTAACCGCATTTGAAGCAGAAACATCGCCTTTAAAAATCTTTTTGAAACCCTTTAAATTTGTGCCAATCACGGTGAATGCTTCTACAAAACCAGCATTAAATGACTCGCCAATTGTGTAATCTTCATGGGTAAGTTTCAACAATGGATTCATGATAAAACCAACGGTTCCCTCTTTTGAAACGTCCATTTTCAAGGTATCAATTGTTCCTTTTCTATCAACTATAGCAGTGATTTTTTTCTCTTTATTTTCATCTAAAATCGCTTTGAATTCTTGATAAAATTTGATTGGTTTTCCATTAATATTTACAAATTTATCGCCTGCCTGCAAACCCGCACGGTATGCGCCTCCTCCACCTTCTGTTTTAGAAACTTCCTTTACCTCAAAAGGCAGACCTTCTTGAATAAATTCCCCTTTTTTACCGTTGGCTAATTGATCTAAAAAACCACTTGGAAGGGTTATATCCTTTGTTTCTCCTTCACGCTGGATGGTGTATTTAGCCTCATCTTCCATGATTAATTTAGGTACTTCGTCAAAACGAACGGGTACTTTTCCATTAACCTCTAATATTTTATCTCCAGATTTAAAACCTACTTCTTGGGCTAATTTACCGGCAAAAATCCCTTGTTTATTGACTTCAGAAAGTGTTATAAAGTTATTACCAGAGTTGTATCTGATTCCCCAAAATATAACTACTCCCAAAATAAGATTGACAATAATTCCGCCCAACATTACGATTAGACGTTGCCAAGCGGGTTTTCCTCTAAACTCCCAAGGCTCTGGCGTGGCTGCGAGTGTAGAGGCATCTTGTGTTTCATCAATCATTCCTGCAATAGAAACGTATCCACCCAAAGGAAACCAACCGATGCCGTATTCTGTATCCCCTATTTTCTTTTTGAAAAGAGAGAAATTCAAAAGTGTGGGTACAGGAAAGAGAAAATCAAAGAAAAGATAAAATTTATCCACTCGCATCTTGAACCACTTGGCAGTAATATAATGCCCAAATTCGTGCAAACTAACTAAAATTGACAGTGCTAAAATCAACTGTCCCGCCATTACTAAACCTTCCATGTATTGAATGAATTGTGATTGAGTGAATTGTGAGTCGTGAATTACCGTCTCTACATTTCAAGCCTCACTTAATGAAAATTATTAAAATTTATAATTGAAAAATACTTTATTACCTTTAAAATTATTCACTTGTTTTAAGGATTATTACTAAAATACTTTATTGTTTCATCATCAAAAGCACTCTTAATCTTTTCTAAAATTTTATCGTGATATTCGGGTAGCAATTCACTAATTTTATTTATAATTAACTTTTGCCTAATTGTTGCAATTTTATTACAACGTATTTCACTTTCTAAATCCAAAGGTATATTAAGCATCTCATCAGTTATGGCTACTGAAAACATGTCTTCTCTTAGCTTTGATGTTATTGGACAAACTAAAAAATCATTATCCAAGCTATTACTAAGGTCATTACTTACAATTATTCCTGGACGTGGTTTTGATTTTTCAGTCATATCTGAAAAAGGATATGGTGCCCAAATAATGTCAAATTGCTTGTAATCTGCCATTTACCTTATGTTTTTTATAAATTTCATCCCAAACATCCTCTGCCGGGTCGCCCCATATTTCTGCAAAAGCATCTGAAGAAACATTCATCCAAAATTCGCTATCTTCTTCTTCGGTTGAATTTTCCCAAGTTCTTGGGTTTTCCACAATCCATTCGGTAAACTCTTTTTGAGTTTTTTCAGGCATTGTCTTAAATAATAATATAAGTGCCTGTGTTTGAGATGATGCTTGTACTGTCATAAAAATGGTTGTTTTTTTATGAAAAATTTATAAAATTCTACAATAGTGCCCTCGCAAATCTTCTTGTTTCCTTATCTGTCTCCACGTAATCATCAATGCTTGGTTTTTGAATAA
This sequence comes from Arcicella sp., assembly GCF_964672035.1. Taxonomy (NCBI): domain Bacteria; kingdom Pseudomonadati; phylum Bacteroidota; class Cytophagia; order Cytophagales; family Flectobacillaceae; genus Arcicella; species Arcicella sp. Next base: position 13,674 of record NZ_CBABQS010000068.1, on the reverse strand, counting down.
ACGATACTTTGGTCATACAAGTTTCAATGAAGTCTGACATTGCCAAGAAACCAATTTTATCTTGTAAAAATGCTTCAACCGCAATTTCGTTGGCAGCGTTCATGATACAAGGAAGATTTCCTCCCTTTGCCATGGCATCAAAAGCTAATTGCAAGTTACGAAATGTTTTGATATCGGGCTGTTCAAATGTGAGAGACGGGTACTTTATGAAGTCAAAACGTGGAAAATCTGATTTTAGTCTGTTCGGGAAATTGAGCGCAAACTGTATCGGCAACTTCATATCGGGCAATCCCATCTGTGCTTTCATCGAACCATCCTGAAACTGAACCAACGAATGTACAATCGATTGTGGATGCACAACGACCTCAATCTGAGAGGCTTGAACATTAAAAAGCCATTTTGCTTCAATCACTTCCAGCCCTTTGTTCATCAAACTGGCGGAGTCAATCGTGATTTTTGCACCCATTACCCAGTTGGGATGTTTGAGGGCTTGGGCTTTGGTAACTTCCAGTAAATCAGCCCGTTGTTTTCCACGGAAAGGGCCGCCCGAAGCCGTCAAAATGATTTTTTCAATAGGATTATGAAATTCGCCGACTAAGCACTGAAAAATGGCCGAATGTTCAGAATCAACGGGATAAATATTTACGCCTTTTTCTTGGGCAAGTTTTGTGATAATTTCACCCGCTACTACCAACGTTTCTTTGTTGGCAAGGGCAATATGTTTGCCCGCCTCAATGGCTTTGATGGTTGGCAAAAGTCCAGCATAACCAACCATTGAAGTCAACACAATGTCCACAGAATCCATCTGCACGACTTCTTCAACGGCTTTCATTCCTGCGTAAACCTTCACGTCTGTGTGTGCGAGGGCGGTCGAAACTTTGTTGTAGAGGCTTTCGTTGGTGATAACTACGCAATTTGGATTGAACTTAATACTCTGTTCAATCAATAAATCTGCATTATTTTGAGCAGTTAGGATTTCGACTTCAAAACTATTTGGATTCGCTTCGATGACTTCTAATGCCTGCGTGCCAATTGAACCCGTTGAGCCAAGAATGGCTATTTTTCTTTTTTGCATAATGAACAGCTTTGAGCCGTGAGCTTTGAGCTATGAATTGTATCAATATTGAGTTTTGAATTAAATTTTGCTCCAATTTTACAAAATTCTTTTGAAGAACGACTTCCGTTATTTACTAATCCTAAACTCCTAATCCCTACACTAAGACTGTGCTTTTCTATCAAATAAAATCTGTAAATTTTTCTCGTAAATTCCTCCTGCATCAATTCTGGTAATATTTTCCATCGCAATCATAATGTGTCTTCTGTCCAAAGTTGCCCGAGTACCGAAGGAATCAAGAATCAACGTTTCATCGTCCAAATCTTCCACCTGACCAATTAAGCAAATATTACTGTCAATATCTTGAACATAAACCGTGATATGATTAAAATCTTTTGAAACAGATTTTACAATCGTTTCCATTGATTCTAAATTAATGTGTTTGATTTCAAGCTCATAATCTTTTTTATAAATCAACTTAAAGGTACTTTCAATATCGTTTCCTCCCCAATTTATACGAGTAATATCATCTCTTCTCAACACAGAAATACCATCAAAAAGACTCTCAACCGTGAACTTTTTTAGCACTAAATACTCTTCGTTAAAGTCGATGATAAATCCATAATATGATTCTCCATAACTATCAGTGTATAAATCCACAAGCACTTTTTCTTCTCGTAATTTATTCAAATATGTGTCTCTTACTGTCATTTCTTATTAATATTTACACAAAAATAAGGTTTAAAAGTATTAACTCAATTGTTTAATAAAGGTTAATATTTCCGAACATGAAAATAGACCACGGATAATACGGATTGAATGGATTTACACGGATAAAATATAATAAAAATCCGTGTAAATCCATCTAATCATTCTGCTTAATATCTTTCTATTTCACAAACTGATTATCCACCATTCGCCAGATATTTAAAGGATTATCATGTTTCAATTCATCGGGCAACAAGCTATCTGGAAAACTTTGATAACTCGCTGGACGCACCCATCTTTTAATGGCATCTGGACCAACTGAGGTAAATCTTGCATCGGTACACGCTGGAAAAGGTCCGCCGTGTTGCATCGCAAAACAAACTTCTACGCCCGTTGGAACATTGTTAAAATTGAGTCTCCCCGAAAGATTTCTGAGCGTATCCACAATTTCTTCGTTTGCTTGCAATTCGCTTTCGGTGGCCATTAAAGTTGCCGTCAATTGTCCTTCCAAATGACTCAAAGCTTCCAGTAATTGAGCTTCGTCTTTGCATTTAACGATTAACGAATAAGGCCCAAAAACTTCTTGATGAAGCTTTGGATTTTTCAAGAAAACATCCGCACTCACCGAAGCAATGGTGGGCGTACCTTGCGTTTGAGCCGTTTTTTCGATTTTTGAAACCGATTCAGTATTTACACCATCTTGAGATAATGCAATCGTTTTTTTATCTTCGTAATTCTTATAAATCCCTTCATTCAACATCGTAGCGGGCGTTATTTTTTCAATTTCGTCCGATAAAACATCCATAAATCTTTCGAGGTCTTCATTCTCAATTCCAAAAATCAATCCTGGATTTGTACAGAATTGTCCAACGCCCAAAGTAATTGAACCTGCATAAATCATAGCTACATTTTCGGCATCTTGTTTTAACTTTTCGGGCATTAAAATAACTGGATTTACACTTCCCATTTCTGAAAAAACGGGTATTGGTTCTGCCCGTTGATTTGCCATGTCATAAAGTGCTTTTCCACCGCCAAATGAACCTGTAAATCCAACGGCTTTGGTATCGGGGTGCATCACTAATGCCTTGCCAATTTCAAAACCTTCGCCTCCGTCCAAGTGAGCAAATACGCCTTTTGGCATACCCGTACGCTCTGCCGCTCGCAAAATTGCATCCGCAACCATCGCCGATGTACGTGCATGAGCGGGATGTCCTTTCACGACCACGGGACAGCCCGAAGCCAATGCCGAGGCGGTATCTCCACCCGCAGTTGAGTAAGCAAACGGAAAATTACTCGCCCCAAAAACGGCCACTGTACCCATTGGAACCAACATTTTGCGTATATCTACCTTTGGAATTGGTTGGCGACTTAGGTTGGCAGAATCTATCCGTGCTTCAACCCACGAACCTTCATCCAAGAGGTCAGCGAACATTTTTAATTGGAAAATTGTCCTTCCACGCTCGCCCATTAATCTACCTTCGGGCAAATTGGTTTCTTGCATGGTAGTATGAATTAAATCCATGCCCAAGGCTTCGATTTCCTCGGCAATTGCTCTTAAAAATGTTGCTTTTTGTTTTCCAGAAAATTTGCGATATTTTTTGAATGCTTCGGCAGCTTGAAACATTAAGGTATTTAAGTCTTGCATGATTTTTGAATGAGATAATAAGTTTTGGATAAAAGTAAAAACTGTTACAAATGTACTCTTGTTTTTAATATCAAAATTTGACAACTTTTCTAAAAGTCATCAAATCTAAACTTAAGCAACATATTTTATAAAAAATAATACCATTTTCAGCACCTTTTCGTTAAGTACAGGCAATAAATTCGCTAATAATTTCATCTGTAAACACGGTAAGATAATCAATTAGCGGTATTTTTATTAAATTGCAAGAAATTATGTTTTGTTGATTGCTCCATAATTTTCAAGTTGCATTTTGTCTTTAGCGTATCTGCAAAATAATCATGACATTTAGATTGAAAAATATTCTTCATATATTAGTTATCTTATTGATAACCAACTTTTTGTGCTTTTCTCAGAAGCGAGATGCTAATACAAAGAAAAAAGGGGAACCTACCGTTTCACAATTGCAAGAAGCCGAGTTTTATTTTACCGAAGGGATGAAATATTACATGATGGAAGATTACGAAAAGGCTATTCCTTCTTATCAAAAGGCTCTTGAAATTACACCCGAAAATGGGGGCATTTTCTATGCTTTGTCCAATAATTATCAAAAATTAAAAGATGAAGAGAAAGCCATTTTTTTTGCCGAAAAAGCCGTTCAACAAGACCCAGAAAACTCATCTTACGGAGAACTTTTGGCCGATTTATATGTGCGTAAACGCAAGTACGAACAAGCCGCCCGAGTTTACCAAAATCTTATTTCTCAAAATCCTACCAAAGCTGAATACCACATTGAACAAGCGGCGGTGTATATATTTGATAATCAATACGATGATGCTTTAAAATCATTCGACCGAGCCGAACGAATCATGGGTGTTAGTGAAGAAATTACCCGTCAAAAACAAATGGTTTTAATGAAAATGGGTAAGATTGATGATGCCTTAAAAGAAGGAGAAAAATTAGTAACTTCCGACCCCGAAGAAATTGATTATAGCATTGACCAAGCGGAATTATTAATGTCTAACAAACAGAGTGATAAGGCGATTCCATATCTTGAAAAAATACTAAAAACTAATCCTGATAATGCACAAGCGCACGTAATGTTGGCGCAATTGTATCAAGAAAAAGGCGACATGGAAAAATGTAACCGAGAATTGGAATTGGCTTTTGCCGATAACAGTTTGGATGCAACAACCAAAGCTCGGATTTTGATGGGTTATATGAGCATGGTAAAGGATGATAAGTCAAGAGAAACTGCTTTTAATTTAGTAAAATCATTGGTAAAACAGAATCCTAACGACCCAAAATCTCATGCAATTTATGGCGATTTACTATTGCAGAAAGGCGATGAAAGTGGGGCGAGAGATGAATATGTGAAAGCCGCTCGTTTAGATAAATCCGTGCATGATGTTTGGGGAAATATTATCAACATGGATTTGCGTTTGAAACAAATTGACAGTGCGATTGTCCATAGCGAAGAAGCCATTGAAGTTTTTCCAAACCAAGCGGCATTTTGGTATTTGAATGGTACCTCCTATTACTACAAACACAATCATGCTAAAGCCTTAGAGTCATTGGAAGAAGCCCGCAGATTAGCGCCCGAAGGTTCCGATTTGACCCAACATATTTATGCTTTATTGGGCGATACTTATAATAGTTTAAGCAAGCATGAGAAATCGGATGAAGCCTACGAAGCTTCTTTGAAAGAAAATCCTAATAATGACCACGTACTAAATAATTACAGCTATTTTTTATCTTTAAGAAAAGAAAAATTAGAGCGTGCGGCTCAGATGGCGGAGCTTTTAGTTCAAAAATATCCTGATAACGGTACATATCTGGATACTTACGCATGGGTTTTGTACGTACAAAAAGATTATAAAAAAGCGAGAGTTTTCTTGGAAAAAGCCGTTGAGGTAAACGAAAGTAAAAGCGGAACCATCGTTGAACATTATGGCGATGTGTTGTATCAATTAGGCGAAAAAGATAAAGCCCTTGAACAATGGAAAAAAGCCAAAACCGTTGGCACTACCAGTAATTTAATTGATAAAAAAATCGCTGAAATGAAGCTCATTGAATGATTTTCGGTACGTATTGTTCGATTTTCATTGCCAAAAGCCAAATAATAACCTTAAAAATGAATAAATCCTTCTTATTTTTTCTTGCATCAATCTTGTTTTTTACGGCTTGTAAACGCCAGCAAATTAATAAATCTGCTAACATTCCAAGTACTGATTCTGTAAATTTGGCTGTTATAAACCCTCCCGTTATTGCCGATTCTGCCATTGCTGTTACGCCAAATATTTCTGTGAAAGTCGCTGAAAATGAAGAAGATAAAGTAAAAATTAATGAAATTGATTTTAAGTATTTGAAAGCAAAGTCTAAAATTGCAATCCTTAAAGAAGGAAAAACTGAGAATGTTGGGGCAAATATTAGAATGAAGAAAGACAGTATTATTTGGCTATCAATCACTTACGGAGTTTTGGGAGAAGTTGCCAGGGCTTTAATCACGACAGATTCCGCCTTCATTTCTGCCCTTAACCAAAAAACGCTTAAAAGAGAATATCACAAATACAGTTTTGCGGAATTGAGTCAAGAATATAATTTTGACTTGAATTTTAACATTATCCAGTCAGCAATAATTGGTAGTCAACCCATCAAAAAGAAATATAAATTATCGAAAGACAAAGGATTTTTCCTTTTAAAACAAAAAGAAGGACGAGTAACCATTGACAATTATGTGGGAGAAGTTGACAGGAAATTGAAAAAAGTTATGCTTGAAGACGAATTACCAACGAAACGTAAAATGACTTTAGATTTTGAAGATTTTACCACCTTGAATCAATATCTTTTTCCTTATACGAGTGTGCTAACGCTTGATGTTCAATCGCCTGACGACCAAAAATTCTATCAGACCTTGATTCAATTAAAGCATACAAAAGTTGAGTTATTGGAACAACCCTTAGAATTTCCTTTTAAATTTCAGTAAATCATCAATCTAATAAACACGCAAAAACATATCATTTCATCCAAAGCAGCCCTGAAATTTCTTTCTGGACTGCTTCTTGTTTTGTTGTGTTTATCCATTACTGACACGCAGGGGCAACGAAAGCGCAAATCAAGTCGTCGGGCGAAATTGGAGGCTGCCAAGCGTGAAAACCTCCAAAAGATTCAAGAGATTAATAAAATTATTGAGAAAACAGAGCAGAAAAAGGAAGTCAGCGTGGGCAAATTGAATGCCATTGGCGAGCGTATCAACAAGCAAACCAAACAGATTGACATTATCTCCGAAAACCAACAATTGCTTGAAAATGAGGCTCAAGAACTAACCCGAGTAACCACTGAACTATCGGGAAATTTAGAAAAATTGAAAGAAGAATATGCCAAAATGATTTATTCTTCCGCCAAAACCAGTAATAAATTTAACAAGTTAAGTTTTCTGTTTTCTTCAGCAAATTTTAATCAATTAGTTAGGCGATATAAATATCTTCAACAATACTCAAAAGCCCGTGAAAAACAGGCCGTTTTGATTCAAAAAGTACGTACAGAATTATTAGCGGAGCAAGTAAATGTATTGCATAAAAAGCAAGAACAGGAAGCCGTTTTACGTGAAAAAATTACGGAAACCCAGAGTTTACAGAACTTAAAAGGTAAGCAATCCAACGTGGTTACCCAGTTGAATCAGAAGGAAAAAGAACTTAAAAACCAATTGGCAAGCAATAAACAAGCGGTTGAGAAGTTGGAAAATATGATTGCAAGAATCGTGGAACGAGAAATTAAACGCTCTTTAGAACGTGAACGCACGGACGAAACGAAATCGAATAAATCAGTAGTTTCCAATGATAAAGCCATCGCTATGACCGCCGAGGAAAGCAAGTTGGCCACCTCCTTTTCTGCCTTACGTGGGCGTATGCCGTGGCCCGTGGGTTCAGGATTTATTTCTGACCATTTTGGGGTGCATAATCATCCCGTTTTGAAAGGAATTAGAACCAATAACAACGGTGTCGATATACAGACGAGTGCTGGTAATGATGTAAAGGTCGTTTATGATGGTATTGTGCAATCGGTGGTTTCAATTCCTGGGGCAAATATGATTGTGGCGGTTCAGCACGGCGATTATTTTACAGTGTATAGTAAATTGGCAAACGTCAATGTTTCGACAGGGCAAAAAATTAGCGCTGGACAAAAGATTGGCGTGGTGGCTACGGACAATGATGGAACTTCAGAAATTAATTTTCAGGTTTGGCGAAATTTTGATAAAATAAATCCCGAAAGTTGGCTGAGGGGTAGATAGTTAGAAAGTTAAAAAGTTAGAGAAGTTAAACAGTTATTATTCTGTATTTTAACGCATTCAACTTCTTTAACCGTTTAACTTTATAACTCCATTTGGCATTCTTTTTGAACTTGCCTTTAAAAGATTCTCTTATAACATGGAATATTGCAAGAGTTTTCATAATTTTGCAGTCCGATTTTATATCACGGATTTCATTAGGTTAATTATCTTTCAGTATATTTAAATTACATACAAAAGATTGTTAACTATTAACCATAACGATTAACCAAACCAATGGCAAAGAAAGTAGAAAAATCATCACTTGAATTTTTGGAGAGTGCTGAAGGCTTACAACATGAATTACAACATGAAATAAGTATAGTTCAAACGACAGTAGAGAAAAACAAATCGATAATCTATGGCGTTGCTGGAGCATTGTTATTAGCGATTGTGGGTTATTTTGGATACAAAGCATGGACTTCATCTCAAGACGAAGAAGGTCAAGCGAAGTTATTTAGTGCAGTCTATAAATTTGAAGCTGATTCAAATAAAGTAACGGCAAAAGAAATGGCAAAAATTGCGGGTGATTTCGGTGGAAATACTGGAAACTTAGCCAATTTTTACGGAGGCGTTGCCAACTTGAAAGAAGGTAAATACGATGCAGCCATTGAGCAATTGAAATCTTTCAGTAGTTCAGATTTATTGGTTCAAGCTCGTGCATACTCACTCATTGGGGATGCCTACGCTGAAAAGAAATCTTACGGGGATGCCGTTGATTATTACAAAAAAGCATCGGAATATAAGGCTAATAAATTCTTTACGCCTACCTATATGATGAAATTAGCAGCTGCTCTTGAAGCGAACAAAGAACCGAAAGAGGCTTTGGCCGTTTATGCAGAAATCGTTGAAAAATACGCAGAGTCTTCGGAAGCCGTAAGTGCTAAGAAATACAAAGCGGTGCTGGAAGGAGCAGAGTAATATAATTTACAATTGATAATGGACAGTTGAATTCTCAACAATAAGAAAGGAATAGAGCTACGGCTTTATTCCTTTTTCCTTTTAACATTATCAATTATCAATCGTTAATTTTCAATTAAAAATCATGTCTTCAGCACATAAAAATTTAAGTATATTTTCGACGAATAATCTACCCGATATTAGTCAAAAACGTTTTGCTATCGTGGTGGCAGAATGGAATGAAGAAGTTACCGAGGCACTTGCACAGGGAGCTAAAAAAACGCTTTTGGAATATGGCGCATCGGAGGAAAATATTGTAAGAGTCAATGTACCTGGAAGTTACGAATTGACTTTTGGCGCTCAAAAGATGGCTCAAAAAACTGATATTGATGCGGTCATTTGCATCGGTTGCGTAATTCAAGGCGAAACGAAGCACAATGACTACATCAATCATGCCGTAGCGCAGGGATTGACGAACGTGAGTTTGAAGTACGATAAACCAGTGATTTTTGGCGTATTAACCCCAAATACTGAACAACAAGCCTTCGACCGTGCGGGAGGAATTCATGGCAATAAAGGCGACGAAGCAGCCATAACAGCCGTAAAAATGTTAGCGTTTTAGTAAAATATTAGACCACGAATTGTACGGATGTTGCGGATTTACACGGATTTTATTTTAAATTTCATCCGTGTAAATCTATTAAATCGGTACAATCCGTGGTCTAAATTTTATCGCCCAATAGCTACTTTTCTAAGAATGGTATCAATGACTTGCATGGTTGTAATGCCATCGGCCTCGGCTTCGTAATTCAACATAATTCTGTGATTAAGTACATCGGGAGCAATTTCTTTAATGTCTTCGGGAAGTACATAATCCCTTCCATCGAGGTAGGCAAGCACTTTTGAGGCTAAATTCATGTTGATACTCGCACGGGGAGATGCGCCAAATTGTACGTAACGAGCCTCTTCACGCAAGCCATAATCTCCCGGTTTTCGAGTCGCAAAAATTAATTCGATAATGTACTTTTCTAAAGTTTCGGAAATAGTAATGTTATTGATTTCCTTTCTAATATTGAAAATATCTTGCTTCGTTAAAATGGCTTTGGGCTGATAACTAAACTCCATGTTCGACATTTTCCGCATCACTTCCAATTCTTGCTCCTTATTCAAGTAATCCATAAAAACTTTTAGCATAAACCTATCCACTTGGGCTTCAGGCAATGGAAAAGTTCCTTCTTGTTCCACGGGATTTTGCGTAGCTAAAACTAAAAAAGGTTTATCGAGCGGATAACTTTCGTCTCCCAACGTTACTTGTTTTTCCTGCATGGCTTCCAATAAAGCCGACTGCACTTTGGCAGGCGCTCTATTTATCTCATCCGCAAGAATAATGTTGGCAAAAATTGGCCCTTTCTTTACCTCAAAATCATCCAATTTACGGCTATAAATCATCGTTCCGATTAAGTCGGCTGGTAATAAATCGGGCGTGAATTGAATACGATGGAAATGGAGGTCAAGTATTTTTGATAATGTATTGATTGCTAATGTTTTAGCTAATCCAGGAACGCCTTCCAACAGCACGTGTCCACCCGTGAAAAGTCCAATTAAAAGACGGTTTGTTAGTTTTTCATGACCAACAACAACCTTACCCATCTCATCAAAAACTAATTTAATTTTTTCTCGTGAAGTCATATTTCGATTTTCGATTTTCGATTTTCGATTTTCGATTTAATTTAAATCTTTCAATCGTTATCCAAACCTATCTTTTTTAGTAGTAACAATTTTACGAAAAAAAAACCGTAAGAACAACGTAAAATACAAGGTTGACAGAGTTAGGATATTATTCTTTTGTCATAAAATCGTATATTTGAATTAACAAAGATAACCTTTATACAGATGCAAAATATCGTTTTAGAATCTACCATTACTTGCCCAAATTGCGGGTATAAAAAAACTGAATTAATGCCAACGGATGCTTGTCAGTATTTTTATGAATGTGAAAATTGCAAGCAACTATTGAAACCCCAAATTGGAGATTGTTGCGTGTATTGCAGCTACGGGACGGTTGCGTGCCCACCTATTCAGGGAAATGGAATTTCTTGCTGTGGGTAAAATTATTATTTAATTTCAAAAAAATAATCCCGATTAAAATGAAAATCTTAGGACTCAGAACAACTATTTACAGGGTTTCGGACATCGAAAAAGCCAAAGAATGGTATGCCGATTTACTTGAATTTCCCCCTTATTTTGACGAACCATTTTACGTTGGATTCAACGTGGAAGGTTTTGAATTGGGCTTGCAACCCGAAGAAGGAGCGGTAAAAACCAAATCAGAAGGCGTGAATACTTATTGGGGCGTGGAAGATATTGACTCAACTTTTACAAAACTAATTTCGATGGGTGCCACCGAACACGAAAAACCTACGGACGTGGGCGGAGGCATAAAAGTTGCGATGGTAAAAGATCCTTGGGGAAATATTTTTGGAGTGATTTATAATCCTCATTTTGGGGTGGAATAAACGGTTATTATTTGCATGATAGTTTACAATTTATAATATTTTCAATACACAAAATAGCCTTCAAATTGCTGGATGATGCAATTTGAAGGCTATTTCACATAAAAATTCTTATTTCACTTTATTCAAATACACCTTTCCATCTTTCATTACAAAGACCATTTTGGTAGAAATCACCGAAATATCTTGTTCGGGATTGCCATCAACGGCCACAAAATCAGCAAATTTTCCTACCGTGATTGAACCGATTTTATCTTTTACACCAATCAAATCAGCGGCATTAATCGTGGCAGATTGAATGGCTTGGGCGGGAGTCAAACCAAATTTTACCATGTAGAAAAACTGTTTTGCGTTATCTCCATGTGGATAAACGCCAGCATCCGTGCCGTATGCAATTTTTACGCCCGCTTTTGCTGCTTTCTGAAAACTTTCTCTTTGTACTTTTCCTACCAATTTCTCTTTGTTGATGGTTTTTTCGGGAAAACCCAATTTCGCATATTCCGCCAAAATGAAATCGTCATTATAAATATCGGCCACCAAATAAGTACCTTTTTCTTTCATTAATTTAATGCCTTCATCGTTCAAAAAACTACCGTGTTCGATGGATGAAACGCCAGCTTTTATGGCCATATTGATACCTTCCGCTCCGTGGGCGTGGGCAGCAACTTTTTTGCCCCAAAGATTAGCTTCAGCCACCAATACATTCATTTCTTCTTGCGAATATTGCGGTGCGCCAACGGATTCTTCTTCCGATAAAACGCCAGCCGTTGCGCCAAATTTTATCAAATCAGCCCCGTATTTTATATTGGTACGCACTTGTTTTCTAATCGCATCAGCACCATCAGCAATACCCGAAACCGCCTGAAAATGGATATAAGGAGAAAACCCAGTCAAATCTCCGTGACTTCCCGTAGCACCAATAAATGGCCCAGAAACGTACAATCTTGGACCAATTATCTTACCCGCATTGATTGAATTTCGTAAGGCAACATCTACATATTCACTCGCACCAACATCTCGGCAAGTCGTAAAACCAGCCTCTAAAGTACGTTTGGCATAAATATGAGCTTCTACTGCATAATCAATTGGCGACTTCCGAAATAGATCTTCCAAATAATTTTCGGGTTGTGATGTAATGTGGGTATGGCAGTCAATCAGCCCTGGCAACAGCGTTTGTTTACTAAGGTCAATAACGGTAGCATTTGTGGGAATTTTCAGGTTAGTTCCAACTTCTGAAATAATGTTATTCTTAATAAGAATAATTTGATTATCAACAAATTGCCCTCGCTCGGCATCAAACATTCTCCCAGATTTTATAGCCGTGACGATTTCTGATTTTTGAGCAAAAACGGTAAAATTGAGGAATAAACAGGAAAGTAAAAGTAGTTTTTTCATGGAATTTGTTGATTGTGAATTTCAACAAAAATAGAGGTTTATCATAAGAGTTCCAATTTGTGATTATCTGGGACGAAAGATATGACTATCCCCTACCCTAAACTTTAATCAACATTCTATCCATCCTGAATAATTCTTAAAAAAGCAATAGAATAAATACTATTATTCTACAAGACGCACAAACAGATATCATTTATCATTATACGCATCGTTTTGTTGGACTCTACCTTCAATAACTGTAAAGATCCTCTAATCTTTTTTAAATTCACGCCCAATAAGTAAGGATTCACTACGCAATATTCAATATTCATCGGAAAAGTATGGAAATAAAACTGGACGCAATTTAATTTTGAGTCAATAAATCTGCATAAAATCACTATTTTTATTGTTGTCGAACTCAAAACTAAAATCATCATGCAAATATTCCTAAAATTCGCCTTATATCTCCATATTTTTGCAGGATTTACCGCCTTGACAACGGGGCTTATTCCTATGTTTTCCAAGAAAGGAAGTAAAGTGCATACTACTTGGGGAAAAGTCTATTATTGGGCAATATTCGTGGTGGCTGTCACGGCATTAATCCGCTTCCAGATGAAACTGAACTTGATTTTTCTTTCGGGAATTGCTGTTTTTAGTTTTTATAATACCTTCACGGGTGTACGACTTATTCGTAGAAAAACCAATCCAACACCTGAATTTATTGATTGGTTTGGGGCAATTTTAATGGTGATTGGCGCTTTCGGAATGTTGTATTTTGGCTACGTAGCTTTTGGATTAGCGAGCGTTTTTTATACCGTTCTTTTCATTATTTTTGGTATTTTTATGTTGGTTTTAGCCTTTGAAGATATACGGATTTTTATGGGAAGAAAGCTGATTAATAATAATGTTCCGCTCCAAACTCGCTATTGGTTTCAGAATCATATTTCACGGATGGGAGGTTCTTATATTGCTACGGTTACGGCTTTTTTAGTGGTCAATAATCCGCCATACATTCCAGGATTAGTCGTTTGGATTGCTCCTGGGGTAATTGGAGGAATAATTATCGCTCGAACTCGAAGAAGTTATATGAATAAATTTTCAAAATAGTACTTATGAAAAGAGCCATATCCGATTTGGATATGGCTCTTTTTTGATAAATCTACTTCTTTTTTCTCCT
>NZ_CBABQS010000067.1:0-26900 GCF_964672035.1 Arcicella sp. | reverse complement strand
GATTTTCCAATTTCAAACCTAAAGAAACTATTTTTACCATCCTTGAGTTGAATGATAAAGTAAATATACTTAATAAAACCTAAATTCATCATGTCAGAAATTATAAAAACTGCTCTCATCACAGGAGGTTCAAAAGGAATTGGCTACGGCGTTGCGGAGGCACTTATCAAAGACGGAATTCGTGTGGCGGTAACTTCACGTACCCAAGCAAATGCCGACGAAGCGGCAGCGGAATTGAACAAAATCAAGGCAGGATATGCCATCGGGATTGAATCTGATGTTAGAAATTTGGCTTCGCAGGAAAAAGCCGTTCAAACGATTTTATCGAATTGGGGACGTTTGGATTATGTAATTGCCAATGCGGGTGTTGGGTATATGGCTCCAATTCAGACCCTTACGTCTGAGCAATGGCAAGAAACAATTGACATCAACCTCACGGGAACTTTCAACTCAATTAAAGCGGCTTACGAATCTTTGAAAGAATCAAAAGGCTATTTTATCACGATTTCGAGTTTGGCGGGAACAAATTTCTTTGCGAACGGAGGAGCGTATAATGCCTCTAAATTTGGTGTAGTGGGCTTTTCTCAGGCAATTATGATTGATTTAAGAAAAGACGGAATCAAAGTTACGACCATTATGCCAGGGTCAGTTGCCACAGAATTTGGCGGACATACACCTTCAGACAAAGATGCTTGGAAAATTCAACCAGAGGATATTGGGCAAATCGTTTCTGATTTAATCAAAATGCCCGCAAGAACTTTGCCGAGTAAAGTAGAAGTTCGTCCGAGTATGCCAGCGTAAAACCTTTGATCTAAATATTTCTATGGAGAACTTCCCGAAAGTTATTTCTACTTTCGGGAAGTTTCCCAAAGAAATATTTTCTACTTAAAAACTACTAATTACTTAATTAACACGCTACTAATTATAAATAAAATTAACCAAATAAAACACCTTCTTTTTCTTCCTTTCTTCCGAAGCAATACTCAAAGTAATTAAATCTTTATCCGTCGAAGCGCTGTAATTATTATCCGTATTATTTTGCTCAGTCCAACTGCGTACTAAAACCTGCAATTGCTTTTTCGCTTGTTCAAAATAGTGTTTTGCTTCCTCCTCACTTTCCGACTCAAAAATGGTAGTTTTATAATTTGAAGTGCTTCCTCCATTATCCTGCAAAATCATTCCCAATTTTCCAGAAACCAATTCAAAAGAAGTCTTGAAACGTTCCTGTCCAACCGATTTATCTTTTTTGTCTTTCTTGATTTTTTCGCCCGTAATACTTTTGAAATTTTCCGATTTTGAAGCCGTCAATGCTTTGAATTGCTTAGAAAGCTGCGGGTCAATTTTAGCTTCTACCGCACTTGGAATCGTAATGGTCTTTTGAATTTTGTACTTTCCAGCCTGACCTGCATCCATTGAAGTGGCCAATAAAGTGTAAGTTCCCGTGGTCGGGGCAACGTAAAAAAACTTATTGTAACTTGCTCCTGAATAAGGTTTTGAGTCGTAACTATTTTCTTGTTTATTAACCGGTGTTTTTAGTCCCAACATAACCCTAAAGTTATCCGAAGAATGCTCCAATGTCAATTCTTCTCCTGCGTGTAAGAACAATTTATACGTATCATAAAATCGTTTTTCTCCATTTTGAGCGGAGAATTTATCTTTTCCCGTTAAACTTGCTTCTACTTGGTCTTGGGCCTGTTGCATTCCGCCATTCAACTTATTCCTATTTAATATTTCAGTTGAATCTACTACGACAATTTTAGTTTTAGGAGTCTTCTTGGAGGGTTTCTTTTTCTGGGCGTGTGTCGCAAAACATAGCACAAGGCACAATAAGGTTAATAATCTAACTTTCATTTGTTTGTTTATTTGTGAAATTTCTTGCAAGAAGGCACAGAAAAATAATTTCACCAAATAAAATTTGGAAGATTTTGTTTACGGTAATATAATTTACCAAAATTATGGTTAAAATCATGACAGAATACTGTAAAATAGTTCAATTTTTTACAATATAAGTGTAATTTTACGGTTAAATTTATGAGTATTCAAAAGCAGCTTTTTGGGTGTTTTTGAATGACTAAACGTTAAAATATAAACAAAAATAAATACATGAAAAGAAGAGACGCAATTGCCAGAGTCGCATTACTCATCGGCGGAACGTTATCTGCGGGTACTTTAGCCACCGTTTTGGAAGGCTGTAAATCTGGCGGAAGTTCGACTGCGGGCAGTAATTTTGCGATTACTCCACAACACGGCGAAATGATTGCAGAAATTGCAGAAATGATTTTACCAAAAACTTCTACTCCAGGGGCAAAAGAAGCCAAAGTTCCTGAATTTATTCAATTCATGCTGAAAGAATGTTATAAAGAAGAACAACAAAAATCATTCTTTGCAGGCTTGGATAAATTGAACGATGGAGCAAAAGGAGATTTTATGAAAGCACCTGCCGAAGAAAAATTAGCCTTATTAAAAGCCGAAGATGCTGCCAAAGAAAAATCTGATTTCTGGAAAACAATGAAAGATTTGACCATTTTAGGTTATTTTACTTCTGAACCAGGTGCCACCAAAGCCGCTGAATATTTGGAAGTACCAGGTAAATATGAAGGTATAAAATTACAAAAAGGTCAGAAAGTTTGGGCAATGAGTTAATTTTAGTTTTAAAGTTAAAGAGTCATAACGTTAAACAGTTACACTCAACTTTACGGTAAACTTTAATTCATCTCATTCAATTCAATTTAAAAAATAACAGTTTTGTAGCTTTCGGATTAAAAATAACTTTTTAACGCTCTAACTACATAACTTTTCAACTCCCTTAAAATGGAAATTACAGGAACAGGAACAAAAGCAAATACCTACGATGCCATCGTTGTAGGCTCTGGAATATCAGGCGGTTGGGCTGCCAAAGAATTATGTGAAAAAGGCATGAAAGTGATCATGCTTGAACGTGGACGTGATATTAAACACGTGACCGATTATACAAACGCCACTAAAAACCCTTGGGATTTTCCCCACCGTGGTCGTGTTGATAGCAAAACTGCCGAAGAATATTTTATCAATATTCGTACTGGTTATACCGCCAATGAGCAGTGGAGAAACCATTTTGAAAATGATAAATTAAACCCAATCATTGAGAAAAAACCAATCGACTGGATTCGTGGCTATCACGTTGGGGGACGTTCACTAATGTGGGGTCGTCAATCATACCGTTGGAACGAAAAAGATTTTGAAGCTAACGCTAAAGAAGGCGTTGGTACTGATTGGCCCATTCGTTACAAAGATATTGCTCCTTGGTACGACCACGCAGAGAAATTTGCGGGTATCAGCGGTAATAAAGATGGGATTGATGTTTTGCCACACGGCGACCATTATTTACCAGCAATGAACATGAACGCTTTGGAAAAAGATATGAAGAAGCGTATCGAAAAAGAATTTCCAAGTCGTCATTTCATCATGGGACGTACCGCTCACTTAACGGGAGAATCGAAAGTTGCTTATGATTTAGGTCGTGCTCAATGCCAATTCCGTAACCGTTGTATGATGGGTTGTCCTTACGGTGGATATTTTTCGACACAATCTTCAACGCTTCCTGCGGCGGTGAAAACGGGTAATTTGACGCTTCGTCCCGATGCAATCGTTCAGGAAGTAATCTATGACGATAAATTAGGAAAAGCCATTGGTGTAAGAATTGTTGACCAAAACACCTTGGAATCAATTGAGTATTTTGCCAAAGTTATCTTCTTGAATGCCTCTGCTTTTGGTAGCACGGGTATCATGTTGAACTCAAAATCTCAACGTCATCCCAACGGTTTAGGGAATGAATCTGACCAATTGGGACGTAACATCATGGATCACCATTTAGGCGTTGGTGCTTCGGGTGAATTTGAAGGATTGGAAGATGAATATTACTATGGTCGCCGTGCTAATGGTATTTATATTCCACGTTACCGCAACTGGGGAACCGACAAACGTGACTATAACCGTGGATTTGGCTATCAAGGAAGTGCTTCTCGTGAAGAATGGGGACGTGGTGCAGGACAAGAAGGTATTGGTGCAGATTTCAAAGATTCATTGAGCTATCCAGGAAAATGGACGTTCGGAATGATGGGCTTCGGTGAGGTTTTGCCAAATCCAGAAAACCGTATGTATCTTGACGAAACCCAGAAAGATAAATGGGGAATGCCCTTGTTTGTTTTTGATGCAGAATACAAAGAAAACGAAAAGAAAATGCGTATCGACATGAAAAACGATGCCGCTGAAATGTTAGAGCGTGCAGGTTTGAAAAATGTTAGTTCGTATGATGATAATACCAAACACTTAGGAATTGGTATTCACGAAATGGGAACGGCTCGGATGGGTACTGAGGCTAAAAACTCTTGTTTGAACAAAAATAATCAAGTTTGGGGAGCAGAAAACGTGTTTGTAACTGATGGTGCGGCAATGGCTTCGGCTTCGTGTGTGAACCCATCATTAACGTATATGGCTTTAACGGCTCGTGCGGCTGATTTTGCCGTTAATGCCTTGAAAAAAGGGGAGTTGAAAGCGTAAATTGAGTAAAATAAAATTTGAAAGGGTAAGAAATAAAATTTTCTTGCCCTTTTTTCTTGTCCAATAAATTTCATCCTTTTTCACCTTCTCTCATCTTTTACTAATTTCGCTGATGAAAACTACCATTTACTGAAAAAGTACTATAAAAACGACTAAAAACTATATTTTTTCTAATAATCCTTTGAAAATGAGAACCTTATCGTTATTTTGGACGTGAATTTACAAACCACCCCGTACCTTCCTAAAAAACGTCCAATGAAATTCTTAGTTACTCAGCAAGAGGACTCATCGTTCTCGTTTACGCTTCTCGATAACGATTCACATATCGTTTTGTCAAGCTTCCCATTCAACACTCGTGATGCCTGTATTGAAGCAATTCGTGGGCTGACCCAAGCCTTGCCCAATCGAGCAAATTTTGAAATTACCTCCGAAAATGGACCGTCCTTTTTCAACGTAATTTCAGCGGGAGAAATAGTAGGAACGAGTACCACGTTTTTATCTTTTGCCGAGGCTAATGAAGCAGCTGATCGTTTGAGTACGGATAGTACTGATGAACCACAATATTCGGTGGAGGTACATACTTTTTCTGCTTCAAAAGGAACAACCGCCCGTGAAAGAGTCTTGTTGCCAAGTTTGGGTGAGATTGATGTTGCTTCACGCTACGATTTAGATTATCCTTCACCAAAAGGAACGCTTGGATTTGAATCATTTAATCGAAAAGACAAAAATGCCTCCTATTTTCATTTCAACGATGCCAATGGACAAGCACTTCTTTTTAGTCGTGGATTTGAGGGTAATTCAAAACGGGAAAAAAGAATTCGTCAGGTTATTGCGGCATCGGGAAAAAACCAGCGCTACGAAGTAATTGAAGAAGGAGGTCGTTTTTATTTTATCATAAAAGAAAAAAATAATTTTGAAATTGCTCGTAGTAGGTCATTCGCTACTCGTGAAGAGGCAGAGGTGCAAGTGACTTTTGTTCAAACTAATTGTCCTACGTATGCGTTAGCATTTCCTGAACCAGCCAAGCGTAAAAGCATCAACCAATATAATTTTGAGATAATCACTAATTTTATTTCGGAAGGATTTGAAGCAGTGAAAGGGGAGGATAAACAATTTTATTTTGTGGTAAAAAATGCGATTGGAAATCCTATTTTGTATTCTCAAGGTTATGGTTCAGCTACCCCAAGAGATAACGGAATTAGAACTGTTATTAAAAATGGCGTGGATGAATCCAAATATGAAAAGTCTGAAAAAAATGGCGATTATTCATTCATTTTGAGGGCAGGGAATCGCCAGGAAGTTGCCAAAAGTCCATCATTTGCAACGGTAGCGGAAAGAGATATTGCCATGAATTGGTTAGTAGAAAATATGAGTTCGTATGCGGAACGATACGGCGTTATCTATGATACGAAGGATATAATTACGGAGAATACCGAAACTTTTACCATAGATATACCTGCCCCAGTTGAGGCAAAGACAGTTACAGAACCAACCCAAAATCTAACTACAAGGCAAATTGACAGCTATTTACCTTGCGATGCTTACGGTGGGCATTTAGATTCTCCCGCTGAAAATTTTAGAATTTTTCAAAATTTGGAAAATACTGAGCATTATTTTACCATGCTTAGCACAACAGGGAAAGTTGTTTTCAGAAGTGAAGGATATCCAACCACCGCAGCCCGAAACAATGGATTAGCATCCGTTCAGAAAAATTGTTTGCTTAGAAAACGATACAGTATTTTGGAAGAAGATGGGAAATATGTCGTGCTTTTGAAAGCAGGAAACCATCAAGAAATTGCCAGAAGTTGCCCTTATGACACTGCAGATGGTGTGTATGGATTATTCCCATTCATGGCGACTGGTTCAACGGCGGCGCTTTCATTTGAGGATACTCCTAATGCATCCGTCGTGGCAGAAGTTTCAAAAGCGGGAAATAATATGGACGAGTATTTACCTTGTGATGCTTATGCAGGACATTCTGATTCTCCAGCCGAAGGAATTCGTACTTTCTCGAATGACGGAATGTATTATTTTTCAGTTTTAGACAAAAATGGCGATGTGAGTATGCGTAGTGAAAGTTATCCTACGACCGCTGCAAGAGATAATGGCGTGGCATCAGTTTTGAAAAATCGTGATAATAAAGACCGATACGCAGAAATTGAAGAGGATGGCGTTCATTATGTCATTTTGAAAGCGGGTAATCATCAAGAAATTGCCAGAAGTTGTCCTTCAAATACTAAAATTGGATTGTTAGGTTTCTGGCCATTAGTCGGATTGGCAGGTTTGGGCGGACTTGGTTTTGCGGGGGCATCCGCTGCGGCAGCCATTCCAGAGATAAAAGTTGCGCCTTCAGTGGTGGAAGTTCCGACAGTAGTGCCTCCAGTGGTGGATATTCCACCCATAACTACTCCTTCAGTAGCAGAAATGCCAAAAGTTGCTCCTTCAGCTTACGCAGATCCAGAAGCCGTTGCCATAGCGGGCGGTTTACCAAAATGGTTGTTGCCTTTATTGGGATTGGCTTTATTAGGGTCATTACTTTGGTGGTTAATGAGAGGTTGTAAAACGGAAACACCGATTGCAGCCGTTGAAACGCCAGTGATGGTTGATACGGCAAAAAAAGCAGAAGTTGCAACTACGTCCTTCCCTCCAGTGGCAGCCGTTGCGGGGGAACAAATGGATGGATTTGCACCGGTGATTTTATATTTTGATAACGGTGAACCCAATAAAAATAGTAAAGCCGTTTCAACGAACCAGACTTACACACAAGCATACAACAAATATGAAAGCAGAAAGTCTAAATTCTCATCGGAACAAGATACACCAGAAGCCAAAACGGCCATGTTAGATTTCTTTGATAATGAGGTTAAAAAAGGACACGATGATTTGACGGTTTTAGCGGATAACATCGCAAAACAGCTTGCGGAAGGTCATAAAGCGAATATTACGGTGAAAGGTTTTGCGAGTCCATTAGCTCAAAATGATTACAACATTAATTTGACTAAAAGACGTATCAGTAGCATTCGTAATTTCTTGGCCAATCACGATGGCGGAAAATTGAAAGGAATGATGGATAAAATATCAATCACTGAACAAGCCAATGGCGAAACTTCTGCCGCATCGGGCTTGAATGATGATGAGAAAAATACGAAACTTTCAATTTATGATTTAGCCCCTTCAAAAGAACGTCGGGTTGAAATTGTGGATGTTCGTTTTGTGAAAAAATAAATATAAAAATTTTCAAAAAAGAGGCTTTCTTTAATGAGATGGCCTCTTTTTTGTGTTTTGAAAATTTGGTATTGATAAGTACTAATTATTTCATTACGAGAAAATTAAACGGTTCTTTGCTGAAAAAGAAAAATTATTTATTCCAAAGCCCGCTAAAAATAAAAATTGTTTGGAACTAAAATAGGGATGTCTTGTTATTAATGTATATACATTAACTGTAATTACATTAATTTAATAAAAATATAATATGAACTTAATTGACCAATTAAACTGGCGTTACGCTACGAAGAGGATGATAACGGATAAAGTTGTTCCTCAAGCCAAAATTGATACCATTATTGAGGCAATTCGCCTTGCTGCTTCATCTTACGGTTTACAACCTTATGAATTGATTGTGGTAAAAGACAAAGAAACGTTGGCACAAATCCAACCTTTGGCGTACAATCAACCTCAAATTGGCGAAGCGAGTGCTTTAATTGTATTTGCTACTTGGGACAAAATTACGCAAGAAAGAATTGACGCTTTCTTTACTGCTATTTCCACACAAAGAGGCATTCCTGCGGAAGCATTGGCTGGTTACAAAGCGATGGTAGAAGGTTCAATGTTGCCAATGGAAGAAGCAACGGCATCCGCTTGGATGGCTCGTCAGGCTTACATTGGTTTAGGAACGGGTTTAACTGCCGCTGCTATGGAAGAAGTTGATACTTGTGCGATGGAAGGTTTTACCCCAGCGGCTTTAGACGAATATTTGAATTTATCGGCAAAAGGCTTAAAAAGTGTTGTGGTTTTGGCCGTTGGATATCGTGATGAAGAAAATGACCCAACTTCAAAAATGAAAAAAGTTAGAAAATCTATCAATGATTTCGTAACCGTTTTGTAAAATAGGAAAAGGGGCTAATTATGTAAAATTGCCCCTTTTCTATTTTTTTAAAATACCCAATACTATTTCTCTCCGAAAAACGGTGCCATTCAATCATTGGTCGCTGTCCGACATTTTTTGTATCCCCTCAATTGAACACCTTGAATGAATGCAATTCGTTCCTACTTGGGTTTTGTATCAATTTCATCTACTTTCCCCAAGTCTTCAGTCCTAACATCACGTTGAAGCGAATTCCCAAAACTAAACCCTTAAAAACACTTTACGAATTCCAATCAACACTAAAATAAATACAGTATATACGATGAAAAAGGGAATAATATATGCTATCAAATGCAGAGGTAACATAATCGCAATTATTAATAGCTGAAAACCTAATCCGTAAATTGATAAGAGAGTCATAAACCAATTTGGAAATGTCTTTGCTTTGTAGGCTTCACGGTCTAAATAGTGAATAGTTCTGTCAAATATGGCGTAAAAAAATGTGTAAAGATTAAAGAGAATATCAACCGAAATTTGGTTTTCTTGTGGGAAAGCTTTAGGAGATTTATACTCAAAAATCTTACTCGTGGAATCCGCCCCAACCGATTTATTTCTTAAAATGACGTAATAATAATTGTAGAGCGTTCCTTGCAGTTGAATACCAATGAACGCCAGAATCGTAAACCAAAATGATGTTTTTGTTGTGTAAGAAATAGTCACCAAAAAGCAAAAATTTAGAATGATGTCAAAAACGCTATCCAAATATCTACCCGTATAAGAGGGCGTATTTTTGATCCTGGCCAATTCTCCATCGGCAGCGTCAATGATAGATTTTAAGATAATAAAAAAGCCTGCATAAAAATAATAGCCATTGAGTATGCAGTAAATCGCTATTAAACCAGAAATTCCAAACAATAAAGTAACGTGGATTGGCGTAAATCTTGTGTTTTTTAATTGGTTAGCAAAGACCGTGGCGAAAGGTCTACCATAGTCAGACAAATCAAAAAATTTATCTTCAGCAGCAAGTTTTGACATGGATGGTAATCTTAACAGTAGGGGACAATATAGTCAGCCCGCAAATATACGTGTTATTTGTATTTTACCCAAAGATTATCATATTGTTAAACCATACTTTATATCTTTGTATTTTACCAATCAAATCAACAAAACATGAAAAAATTATCTATTTTACTCATTTTAACGTTCATATTTTTCTCCACAAAAGCCCAAATGTTATCCGTTGCGCAGCAGGATTCCGCTTTTATTCGTGAAAATTATACTAAAACACAAGTCCAAATCGCCATGCGTGATGGCGTAAAATTATTTGCCAATGTTTATACGCCAAAAGACGCTTCGCCCACCAATCAGTATCCGATTGTGATGCAACGCACTTGTTATGATGTAGCGCCTTATGGCAAAGATGAATATCCAAAAATGTTGTACTACTCACGGTATATGATGCGTGAAAAATTTATTTTCGTGAATCAAGATGTACGGGGCCGTTGGATGTCGGAAGGCGTTTGGACAAATATGACTCCTCAAATACCCAATAAAACCAAAAATACGGACATTGATGAATCTTCGGATACGTATGATACGATTGATTGGTTGGTGAAAAATCTGCCCAATAACAATGGAAAAGTGGGTCAATATGGCATTTCTTATCCAGGATTTTACACGGTTGCGGGCGCATTAAGCGGACATCCTGCCCTGAAAGCCTCTTCGCCACAAGCGCCCGTTTCCGATTTTTTCTTTGAAGATTTTCACCATAATGGCGCATTTACGATAGGATACGGATTGACTTTCCCCGTTTTTGGCGTGCAACATCCAAAGCCAACGCCAGATTCTTGGTATGATGATAAATACCCTAAAATCAATACGTCGGATGGTTTTGAATGGTATAAAACAATGACTCCTCTAAAAAATTTTACAAAAATTTATGGGGATAATTTCTTTTGGCAAGAGCATCTTGAACACCCAAACTATGATGAATTTTGGCAAAAACGTAGCATCATCCCGCATTTGAAAAATATCAAAAATATTCCTGCCATCATGACCGTAGGTGGTTGGTTTGATGCCGAAGATATCACTGGACCCTTGGCGGTGTACAAAAACATTGAAAAAAATAATACGAACAACTACAATACAATCGTAATGGGGCCTTTCGGACATGGCGATTGGGCTCGTGAAAATGGACATCATTTCCATTCAAATATTTATTTTGGGGATAGTATTGCCACGTACTTTCAAAAAAATATGGAGTTGAAATTTTTTAAACACTTTTTGAAAGGAACGGGAGATGGAAAATCTGGTTTACCCGAAGCATTTTTGTTTGATACGGGCAAAAAAGAATGGCGTGAATTTTCGGAATATCCTGCTAAGACCGCTCAAAAAGTTGATTTTTACCTAAATCCAAACGGGAAAATCAATCGGGGAACCATGGCGAAAGGATTTTCGGAATACGTTTCAGACCCCGCAAAACCAGTACCTTATACCGAAGACCCAAAAGCAATTTTAGGATTTTCTCCCCGTAATTATATGAGTGAAGACCAACGTTTTGCGGGCAGAAGGAGTGATGTCTTGGTTTTTGAAACGGATGTTTTGACGAGTGAAATGACTTTGGGCGGTGAAATTAAAGTAAACCTGAAAATTTCCACCACGGGAACGGATGCCGATTTTTTTGTAAAACTGATTGACGTTTATCCTGGTAATGAACCAAATAGTCCTTATACACCCAAGAATATTACGTTGGGCGGGTATCAGCAAATGGTGCGCAGTGAAGTAATGCGATCACGTTTTAGAAAATCTTTTGTCAAGCCCGAACCTTTAATTGCCAATCAAAAAACCGACGTTAATTTCCGTTTGCAAGATGTATTGCATACCTTCAAAAAAGGGCATAAAAT
Organism: Arcicella sp.; assembly: GCF_964672035.1. NCBI lineage: Bacteria > Pseudomonadati > Bacteroidota > Cytophagia > Cytophagales > Flectobacillaceae > Arcicella > Arcicella sp. The sequence goes on along the minus strand of NZ_CBABQS010000067.1, from coordinate 15,374 downwards.
AATGATTCAGGTACAATCGACGGCTTTTCCATTGTTTGATATTAACCCTCAGAAATACGTTGAGAATATTTATAAAGCCAACGAAGTGGATTTTATCAAAGCTACGCAACGGGTTTATGGCGACAGTAAAGTAACCGTTGAGGTTTTGAAATAAGTGAATTTATTTACCATTAAGTCACGAAGGCGTTAAGAAATTATTTTTTATCTTAGCGCCTTTATGGCAAAATCTAATCTTTTAGAAATGAAATTATTACTAATTACACTCTTTAAAATCTTTATTTTTCAAACGCAATCGACTGATTCATTGATAGTTGACCTGAAAAAAGACAACATTCAACGAAAAATAGATTCTTTAGTACATTCGCCTTTTCTCGAAAATGGTTTTGTGGGAATTAGCATAAAATCGGTCAATTCTGATAAAAATATTGTTGAATTTAATGCGAAGAAAAGCCTTTCGCCTGCCTCAACCCTCAAGTTGATTTCTTCGGCAACGGCTTTAGTGGCATTGGGAGAAGATTTCAAATATTCCACTATTTTAGAATATAGCGGGCAAATACAAGATTCTGTCCTCCTTGGAAATATTATCATGAGAGGTTCGGGTGACCCTTCTTTGGGTTCTTGGCGGTTTAAAAATCAGCCCGATTATAAACAATTAACCGAATATTGGGCGAAAAAAATCAAAGACTTGGGCATCAAAGAAATTAGGGGAACAATCTTCGGCGATGGTAGTTTTTTTGATGAAAATGTGATTCCAGATTGTTGGATTTGGGGGGATACGGGCAATTATTACGGAGCGGGTTCCTGTGGACTGAATATGAACGAAAATTTGTATTATGCCACCTTTAATCCCGCAAATTATATGGAATCGGCTTCGTTGGTAAAGACTTCTCCAGACTTGCCCTATTATCAGAAAATCAATCGGGTTTTAACGGATAAAGCAGGCACGGGCGACCAAGTAAATATTTATTCAACGCCTTATCAAGACGTGTTGATTATGCAAGGTTTTGTGCCGAAAGGAAGTAGTTTTTCTGTAAAAGGCTCAATTCCAGACCCTGCGCTATTTTCTGCCTATTATCTGCATAAGAAATTATTGGAAAATGGCATTAATGTTTTAGAAACGCCTCTGTCATATTTAGAAGCAGATAAGAAGAATATTCACTACGAAAAACCTTTAAAAACTACGGCAATCGATACATTATTTTCTCCATTATTGCGAGACCTTGCCCGTGAATGTAATGTTGAAAGCATCAATTTATACGCAGAAACTTTTTTGAAAACGCCCGCTGTTTTAATGAATTTAGGGAGTTCAACGGAAGAAGCGATAAAAGTATTAAAGCAAATCTGGCAAACAAAAGGCGTGAAATTAAATGGCTTAAAAATCAAAGATGGCAGTGGACTGTCACCTTCAAATGGCATCACACCCGATAATATGACGGATGTGTTGAAAGCCATGTTTTTGGAAAAATCTTTCGATGCTTTTTATGAATCTATTCCCTTGGTTGGGGTTTCTGGAACGGTGTTAAGTTTAGCAAAAAAATCAAAAGCAGTGGGTAATGTGAGAGCAAAAAGTGGCTCAATTGATGGTGTGAGGGCTTATGCCGGATACTTTACCGCCCGAAATGGTGAAATGATGTGTTTTTCAATGATGTTAAATAAATACAATGCAGAATTTGGTTCTGCCACCAAAGAATTAGAAAAATTGATAATTTTGATGGTGGAATTGTAATCCTCAAAGTATTTTCCTGAAAGGTTAAATCTGTAACGGAGTTATTTCGGGAAAGGAACGCCTCAATAATATTCAGCTTAAACGCATTTAAATATTAGAGAGAGTTCTTTTGAAAACGCATCCAACGCACTCATTTGGCAGTCTTTTAAGCTCCTGAGTCGGTCGAGTGTTTGGTAAAAAAACTTGCGAAGGTTTATGACCAAACACCAATTTTACAAATATCGACTACTTTTTATATAGTTTTTCTGAGTCGGTTGAATTTTGTAAGATACCGTTAAACCCAAATAACCCCACGCATCGTACCAAGTATTGTCGGGAATCATATCTAATTTCAAACCACCTTTATAAATCGAAGAATTATCACCCCCAACCGTTGCATCCAATTTATCAGTTAAGGTATTATTAATTCTAAAATCTGCCCCAATTTCTAATGTATTGCCAAATCGTTGCGTTAATTTCAAGCCAAAAGGAATGTTGAAAGCCATATCTTTATGAGTATTTAAACTACTTAGTCCGACCACAGAATCGTAACTCGTATCTCTTACTAATAGGTTTGTAGTTAAATCATAAACGCTGGAGTGATAGAAGGTCAGACCTACGCCAAGATAAGGAAGGATTTTGAATCGACTTGAGACATTAAAAAACCCATAAAATAAGTCTGCATCAACGCTAAAATTAATTTGGGCTATGTCAGCCTTGAAATATTCATGATAATAGCTACTTCCTGTATCGTGAAGTTTAGTAAAATCTCCATCGAGCGTGGCGGTAAATGTGTTATTGATTCGCTTGCTAACAAATCCACCCATCGTGACGCCATTTTTGAAATTAGGATTAAAGAAGGAAAAAAAACGGTAATGTGAACTTAAATCACCCAAAAAATAATTGCTCCCAACTTTAATTCCTATCGACCAATCATCAATCAAAACCTTAGAATTGTTCTGACTAAAAGAATTTGTGGGGACGGAAAAAATAATTTCAAAAAGCAAAAATAATTTTAAAAATAAACGTCGTGGTTGAATGAATTTTTGTAACATACGTTGTAAATACAATGGGCTATATTGTTTTTAAGGTAGTGGATAGTTTATCCAAAAAATTTTTCAAATTTTGTGCCATTTGCATGAACATTTCGTTTAAATAGCGCATAGAAACGTCTAATTTTGTCAAATGAAAAATATGCTTTTAAGCTGAATCGTTAAACAGATGAATTATCCTACTTATCCAAGAGCTCCCAATGTATTTAAAAGAATCTTTCGCAAAATGGCAAATCCAAATTGATAAATGACCTATTTTACATCTCTCTAAAATAATTTAGCGTTGTTTTTCGATAAAAAGGAATTCATCTTACTTATTTTAGCGTATTTTTTGACCCATAAACCTTAGTAGCTATGTTATCATTTTTTAGCAATTTATCTTCCAAAACGACCAACGATTTCTCTTTTATTGGTACCGATATTCATTCACATTTGATCCCAAATATTGATGACGGGTGCACTAATTTGGAAAATTCACTGATGTGCATTGAAAACTTGAAAGCCATGGGTTTCAACAAGATAGTTACCACGCCACACATCATGGCGGGGGTGTATCCAAATACACCGGAAATAATAAATGAAGGGCTGAAAATCCTCAGAATAGCGTTGCAGGAAAGAAATATAGCGATTGAAATTGAGGCGGCGGCTGAATATAAAGTGGATGAATTATTCATGGAATATCTGGAGGCCGATAATCTTTTGACTTTCGGGGATAATTATGTCCTCATTGAATTATCATTTGTAGCACCCCCCGTAAATTTGGAAGAAGTAATCTTTACCATGCGAACCAAAGGGTACAAACCGATTTTGGCGCACCCTGAACGATACCGATATTGGAACGACAAATTTCATCAACTCGAACACCTCAGCGCACTCGGTTGTTTATTACAACTCAATTTGATGTCCTTAGTGGGGCAATACGGCACGCCAGCCAAAACAGTAGCCCATAAATTATTGGGCAAGAACATGATTGATTTTTTAGGGACTGATTTGCATCGCTTTGAAGACATTCATACGTTACAAAAGCTGTTAAAATCAAAAGATGAATTTAAAAAGATTTCTCAGTTAACACCACTTAATAAATCAGTCACGTAAAGCAGTCGTATCCATAGCGTATCCCACTCAGTTCCCACCCAATTCCCACCTAATTCCCACCCAGTCCATGCAGACCCGTCCAAATAAACCGCTTTTGAGTGGCGGTTGATTTTCGCCATTTCCAAGGCGTACTTTTGTATAAGTAGCAGGTAGTAATCAGGTAGCAGTAGGAAAGTACTCAAAATAATCATGATCAATAACTGGTAGAATGTTTTTTACGGACAACTGATAACTTAATTTTACGGCCTACTTAAATTCAATGGGTCGCCACTGGTTGTGTCAGGTTGAATGAACGTACCAAACCGCCAATTTTATCAATTAAATTCACGTCTTTTTCGATGCCATGACCCACCACAATAATATCGGCTCCCGCTTCGAGGGCATCGCCTGCTTTTTCAATCGTATCTATGCCACCACCAACCAAAATGGGCAAATCTACCTGCGCCCTCACCGCTCGAATCATCGCAAAAGGAACGGCATTCATCGCCCCACTACCCGCATCCATAAAAATCAATTTCATGCCTAACATCTCCGCCGCCATGGCCGTACAAACCGCTATTTGAGGCTTATTGCTGGGAATGGGCGTTGTATTTGAGATGTACGAAACCGTCGTTTGCTTACCTCCGTCAATCAACATATAGCCCGTCGGTAATATTTCAAGGGTACTTTTCCTTAAAATAGGGGCCGAAATCACGTGCTGCCCAATGAGAAAATCGGCATTTCTTCCCGAAATCAAAGACAAATACAAAATGCCATCCGCCGTTAAATCAATGTGCGCAAAACTCCCAGGAAAAAGGATAACAGGAATGATTGAGTGGTTTTTGATGCGTTTAATTATTTGAGCCGTCAGATTTTCGGTAATAAGGCTACCGCCAATAAAAAAATAGGTGACTTGATTTTTAATACTTTTATCAATCAATATTTCTAAATCGAGAAGGTTAATTTTGTCGGGGTCAAGTAAAACAGCAAACCCTTTCGTATGTGTTTGTTGTAACTGTTTGATGTGTTTGTGAATCATTTTATCATTTAAAACTACTATAAAATTCGTCTAAACTTCCATATCATTAATCCTATTGCCCCAAAGTAAATGATAAAAATTGGTTTCCTGCGTTAATTTCTGAACAATAATTTTCTAAACAGGTAAAATGAGCAACATTCTGTCAGGGAATGATCTGCAATTTGTCGCAGCATATAATTAAATCACAGGTTTTATGGATGAAACAAATTTACGGGGAAAAATTAAAGAAAAATTTGTTAAATCTGTGTCATCCGTGGTCCAATTTTTTTGCGACAAATTACCGAAAAGATAATTAACTCGGGGTAGTTTGCCCCTTTTTCAAACGTAAAAACACCAAGGTGCCAATGAAAACGGGCAATAAAATATTAATAATCCATAGCGTAAAAGTGGAGGCAATCACGATGGAAGGATCTATGTGGTAAAATTCAAATAAATAGAGCGAAGTCATGCTTCGGATGCCTAAATCCGAAAGAAAGGAGACACTCGGAATAATCGTCTTGACAAAAAATACCAAGAAAATGATCATCATTAAAACAACCATGGGCAACTCAATTCGAAAAATTAATAAAATGATTAAGAATTGGAGGGAAAAAATTAAATAACGTGCAACCGACAAAGCAAAAACTTGAAATATTTCCGCATGCGAGTATGATTTTAGGACAATCAGAAAAGGCTTTGAAGAGGCTAACCATGAAAAATTATCGAAAAGGGAATCAATATTTTTTCGATAATAAAGTAAAATAATACCAACAAAAATACCCAAAAGACACAAACCGAAAATAACGTATTCGAGGGTTGAAATTGTAGAAAATACATTGATCATAAAATAAGCCAATCCCAAACTGCCAAAGATTAGCGAAATATACGTTTGAATACCTCCACCCAATAAAACGGCTCCCGTACTTTTTTTGCGGTTTTCATTTTTGATTAACACCATTTTTCCCGCTAAATCGCCCAAATCTGCTTGCGAAATAAACCCAAATGACAACCCAATCAATACACTCTTAAAAGCATCTTTAAACGAAACGGTTTCCACTTGATTCGCCAAAATTTGCCATTTTTTGGCCTCAAAGCCCCAATTGAAAAAACTCATCAAAAAAACCAGTAAAAAGAGCAACAAATTTTCCAACGAAAGCACCCGTTTCAAATGAAAATGAATAAATCCAACATCAACCTGACGCTTTTCAAAGATTGAATACACAAAATAGATGACGGCACAAAAAATTAGCCATTTGAAGTATATCCACATACGTTCAAACTCAAAATTTAATAAACCAATATTCTTTGGGTTAAAACGCATATTTGCTTAGTTTGCGAATAATAATTTTTATTCGGGTGTAAATTTGTGAAGATTTATGCTAAAAACACCAAGACCTGATTTATTATGATCAAAAAGCTTGTCATCACTTTGTATGTATCTTTAATTGTGGCCAATCAAACACGTGCCAATGATTTTGAATGGACACCCCAAATTCAAAAAGCCTACACCGAAATAAGTGCCATAAAACTGGAAAAAGGCCGTAATATTTTAAGACAATGCCCGACAAAAAGTGCTTTTGTGCCTTATTTAGAAAGTTTGGCCGAGATGATTGAAATGGGTATTTTAGAAAATAAAAGTAAGTACGAAAATTTTATTGAACAACAAGAGCAACGCATAAATACCCTTGAAAAACTGGACGAAAATTCGCCTTACCGCAATTTTTTGATCGCTGAAATCCATCTGCATACCGCTTTTATCCAACTCAAATACGGCCACGAAATAAAAGGAGCGAATCAAGTAATCAAAGCCTACCGAATCTTAACCAAAAATGCCAGTCGCTTTCCGTTATTTCTGCCCCAACAAAAACCCTTGGGAATCCTCCACATCGTGATTGGTTCAATGCCCAAAAAATACCAATGGATTACCAATTTACTCGGCATTAAAGGCAATGTGAGGCAAGGAATTCAAGAATTGGAAAATGTAGTACAGCACGATAGCGTCTTTGCGGACGAAGCCGAAATGTTTCAATACATCCTTTCTACTTACATCATCGCCAACCTCGGCGATAAATCGAAGGCCTTGATTGCTTTTGTCCAGAAACATCCGCAGAACCTGGCGATTACTTTTATCGGTACTTCTTTACTGATTAAAATGGGCAAAAGTGAAACGGCCTTAAATTTGATCAAAAAACGGCCCGTTTCTCCCGAATATTTATCCGTCCCTTTCTTTGATTATTTTTTGGGAGAAATCTATTTGCAAAAAGGAAAATACGCCGAAGCGTCTAATGCGTATCAGGATTTTATTAGAAATCAACGGGGGTTCAACTTTTTGAAGGAAGCAAATTATAAAATTTTTCTTTGCCATGATTTGAATAACGAAGGCAAAATCGATACCAAATATTTGTATAATGCGTTGAAAGTGGGCGAAACCATCGTTGAACCCGACAAAATAGCCTTGAAAGCGACTCAACAAATTTTGAAGACCAATACGTCTATTTCTCCCACGGAAAAAAAACTAAAAAAAATACAATTAGCCACCGAAGGCGGATATTATCAAGAAGGATTAGCACTTTTAGAGAAAATGGACGAATCTTCAATGCCCAAATTGAAAGATCGAGTTGAAAAAATCTATCGGGAAGGTCGAATCTATCATTTAATGGGCAACACGGAAACGGCAATGGTGAAGTATGAAAAAGTATTATTGCTTTCACCCGTGCAACCCGTATGGTCTTATCTCCCAAGAAGTTGCCTTTACATCGGCAACATTAAACAACTTCAAAATGATAAGAAAAAAGCAATTTATTTTTATAAAAAAACGCTCGAATATGAAGATTACGAAGGCAGCAATGGCGTTGAGATAAAAGCCAAGGCGGGACTAAATGAATTGCAACAATAAAATTTTATCAAGAATTGCTATAATTATAAACACAAATATGACCGTTTGATAAGTTTAGGTTTTTTATTTCAACTTGTTTAACTAATATTGTACTACTAACACATTCATAATATTTAACATTTTAGATGACTAAATTTTACCTTTTAACCATCTTTCTGTTTGTCAAAACTTTAAGTGGGTTCGCTAATTCTCTAATTACCGCAGATTCAACCTTAATTAATCCACCAAATGCTTCTTTCTCAATGGTGGGAGGCATAACCGGGCTTGGATTAGAATTAAGTTATTTGATTTTGCCTGCCCATCGCTTATATTTTCGAGGAGGAACTTCATACATTGGCTATGCCAAACTTTACAATTTTGAGTATAATACCCGTTCATTCATTAAAATTGACCCCGCTTTGCGCTTAGGCTTGGTTTACGCTGGGATTGACTATTTGCCGTTTAAAAAGAGTTCATTCTACGCTACCGTGGGTGTCGGTTATACGTACAACGTCAAGACTGCGGTGATCGCCTACACCGATACGGGTTTGGACATCAGTGGCACATTCATTTCAGCGGAAGATTTTGGTAAGATTAATTTTGAAATTAAATGGAATAAAGTTGTGCCGTTTATCGGGATTGGCATCGGTCGAGCAGTTCCCAAAAAAAGAGTGGGCCTGAGCGCCGAGTTGGGAACTTATTACATCGGAAGTCCTAAATTATCCATGGAATATACGGGAATTTTAGAAATTACCAACATTGACGAAGCCTTACCCAAAATTGAAAAAAATATGGCCGGCTACGCATTTTTGCCTTATTTGATGGTAAAACTAAAATACGGAATTCATGCTGGAAAATAATAAATAAAATTAATTCATACATTTAACGTCATTAACTCGTTTGCTTATTCAGGTACTTTAATAATCCTTACCGCCAAAATATGAATTATCTAAAATACTGCCTTATTTTCTTATCCATGGGTTTGGGCATATACGCCTGCAAAAATCCGTTAGAAGATATTGTTATTTCGATAAAAGACCCCATTGCAAGTTCGGCAATCAAAATTTATTATGTAAATGCCAACAATGCCGATACGGCAAGAATACCCAAAAACCTGAAAATTACCTTCCTCGGAAAAGATGCGGGTAAAGTGGTCAACTCCGTCGGTACTTCAAAAATCAGCGTCAGTAAAGATGGTTTATTGGGAATCGCCATCTCCCCCGATTATTTAACTCGTCCCGTCAAATTTACCATTGTGGCAGAAGCGGAGGGTTTTTTGCCGAGTATCGAAGAAATTGAAATGACGGGTTCGGGCAACATTGAACGAACTTCCCGCATGTTCAAACCGAAGAATTTGCCCGCTGGCATAAGTATTGGCGTAGGAACGGTTCAATCTGGTAGTAATAGTTCATCCAGCATTACCATTACCACCGATGGAAAAAAGGAACAAGCCCAATTAATGATTCCCACGGGATTGACTACCTATGATAAAAATGGACAAGCCATTGGGGGAACGTTAAGTTTCCAGCTTAATTATTACGAGGTATCGGCCAAAAACTACGTACCATCCAGTTATACCTTTTATAACGCCATCGGCTTAGACAATAAAGTACTGAAACCATTTGATTTTAATGCCTTCGGTTTCTTTTCCTTAAAAATCGTTAACGATAAATTTGAGCAAGTGGCCAATTTTTCAAAACCCGTTGAATTATCGGTTGAAATTAGCGAGAACTATTTGCGAATAAACGGCAATAAATTGAAAGCGGGTGAAAAAATTCCGTTCTGGGGCTATCTCAACGGCACGTGGAAAATGCTTGCCGAACCATTATTGGAGCGAAACGAAAAAGGAAAATTAGCCGTAAAAATTGCCATTTCCGATGCCACGTATTATGCTTTTGGCGAGATGATTGAAATTTGCGAAAAAGGACCAATCTTTACGGTTTCCAGTAAATTGGCTGGAATGGACACTTACTATTACGCAAAATTATTGGATGCCACTACGCTCGTACAAACGGGAGCGTTCTTTATGAGTTTAAATAACGCTGCGGTCTATAATCTATCGGGACAAAGACCTTATAAAAATAAAGTAGTCATGCACCTATTCAATTACAATAATCAGTACGGGGGCGATTTGAATAACAATCCAATTTTTAAATCTGAACCGTTTGACATTTGTGTAGAAAAAAAGATTACGGTGGACGCAAACGCCTTGCCCGAACCCAAATCCGTGACCTTAGAAATTACCATTAAATGTCCCGAAGGAAAAATATTGGATGAATCTCAATTTCCTGCGGCCATGCAATTACAGTATCAACTAAGTGGCACCAATAATAATTGGACTGATTTATTAACCTTAACCAGGACAGTCAGAAAAATTAAAACGTATAAATTGAACTTCGGTAAAAAATATAATTTAAGAGCAACCACCAATCCAGCGCAGGGTTGGCCCTTTTTGCAAAGGGATACCACCATCCGACAAGATTATTTTCTTTTAAAGTTGGATGGACAGGGTTATTGCAAATAATTAATGATTTAACAGATAAATAATTAGGATTATGCATTCAAGCGGTGCTAATTTTACTTAATATTTTTTTTTAACATTTAAGGATAGTATTCGTCAAATTTATTCACAGCACATCAAAATCTTAATTTTCTATTGAATGAATATTTCTTGGAAATTACTTATTTTTGGCATTTTATCAATGGTTATAATGACCATCAAGGCAAATGCGCAAGCTGTTTATGAACCAACCTATAGAACCGTTTATGGGTATTTAGCAAGGTTAGCCCAAAAGGGAGTTCTTGAGTTAGATGATGTGGTACTGCCTTTATCAAGAGTGTATATATCTAACAAATTAGACATACTCAGTTATCAATCAGGAATTTTAACGCCGCTTGAAAAAAAAGAATTAGATTTTTACCGCAAAGAATATACCATTGAAAGAAATATTGAGAAAAACGTTGAGGGGGCGTATCTCTCGCAAATTCCCTACACAAGTGCTTTGAAGACCCAAAGTAACGATAGATTTAGGTGGGGAGTGTATCAGGATAATCAGTTTTCGATGAATTTTCAACCCATAGGTGGTTATGAACTTGAAAGCCGAAATGATGGTTCTGTTAATCAACACACCTGGCGTGGATTATTGGTGAATGGGTATGTAGGAAAATATGTCGGATATAGTTTTGACTTTAGAGACAATACCGAACAAGGTACTACCATTGATAGAACCAAGAAGTTTTCTCCCGTAACGGGGATTATTTTTACGGGGGGTGGCGATAATAGCATCGAATACAACGATACCAAAGGAACCGTATCAGTCGGAGGGAAAATGGCGACTTTTACCATCGGAAAAGACTATATGCCCGTAGGGTATGGAGAAGGGGGGAAATTGATTATCTCCCAAAAAGCACCTTCATTTCCACTGATTCGATTAGACGTTAAACCCGTAAAATGGTTCAGTTTTAACTACGCACACATTTGGCTAAATTCAGATATTATTGACTCAAGTAGTTTTCACCCTACATCCCCGCAAACAGGAAATCAATTTGCTTATCGTTCAAAATACATGGCAATTCATTCCCTCACATTTCTACCAATCAAAGGGTTGAGCATCATGTTAGGTGAGTCTGCCATTTATAATGATAACGTTGACTTTGGTTATTTGATACCCGTTATTTTTTATCGCTCTTTTGATCATTATAAAGGGGGCATCAAAAATAATTCAATCTCAAACTCCCAAATATTTTTTCAGGTGAGTTCCAGAAATCATATTCCGAAAACCCACATGTATGCGAGTTTTTTTGTGGATGAAGCTCGAATTTCAGATATTACGGATGGTGCGCACGCCAAAAATCAAACGGCTTATACCGTCGGACTATCCATTGCTGACTTTCCTTTTAACAATATTTCGCTAACCGCTGAATATACCAAGGTTCGACCATTTGCGTACGAGAATTACGTGCCTGCCCAAACGTACACGAGTGAAGATTATAACTTAGGCCATTGGATTGGCACCAATGCCGACCAATTATACCTCAGTGCTTTATGGCGATTAAAAAGAGGACTGCATTGGAAAACCACCTTTAGTGCGGTACGAAAAGGCAGCAAAGGAACCGCCCTGCAACAACGAGAAGCCGAAGGGTTCCCATTTTTATTTGGCGATGTGCAATCCAAAACTGATTTTAGTTCCATCCTAACGTATGAACTAATTCATGATTTATTTTTCAAAACGGGTTATACCTCCTCCGAATACGTAGGCGTAAATAATCTGAATAGTTATTCCTACAAAGGGTTTACTTTTGGCTTTAACTGTGGGTTTTAGATAGTTGATAATTGACAATTAATAAGTAAAAGAGCAAATTAATTGATATGGTAAATGTTAACAAATCGTAGGGGCGTATCGTATACGCCCTATGTGGAGGACATTTTAACCATTTGGGCGTATGCGATACGAAACAAACAAAATATTCCAAAAACTCATAATTTATAACTCAACACTTATAATTAATTATTCGCATTATTTTAAAATTTTATGAACATTAAAAAAATTATAAATCTTGCTATGACTTGTGCTGCTTTTGGGACAATCCTAACATCATGCACAACTACCAAACAAACGATATATTTTCAAGGCGATACCGCCAGTTATATATCCATGAAACCCATTCTACCCAAATCAGTGCGAGTACAGCCCGAAGATATTTTGGGCATTACCGTCAGTAGCTTGAGTGAAGAAGCCAATAAAATGTTTGAACTGCCCATTTCAACGGGTTTACATTATACCATCTACCCGGGTACGGTGGGCGGAGGAATGGGGCTTCAACCACTGGGGTATCAAGTAGATTCCTTGGGATTAATTGAAATTCCTTTGGTCGGAAGAGTGAAAGTGTCTAACCTAACCAACTCCGAAGTGGCCGATACGTTACGTAAAAAATTGAATGTGTATTTGAAAGAACCCTCCGTCAACGTGCGGATTTTAAACCATAAATTCACCATACTCGGGGAGATTACTCGGCCTGCCACGTACAGTATTTTGGACAACCGTACTTCGCTACCCGAAGCCATTGGGATGGCGGGCGATTTGACCATTTACGGAAGACGTGAGAATGTGATGATTATTCGCCAAGAAAATAATAAACGGGAGCAAGTACGGGTCAATTTATTATCGAGAGACATCCTAAATTCACCCTATTACTACTTGAGAAATGGGGACATTATTTACATCGAACCCTCAAGAGTGAAAGCAACCTATAATGACCGAACGTACCAACTGTTACCCATCGTGACCAGTATCGTAGGTGCCGTAGTAGCAGTAGGTGCATTAATCATTAATTTATCAAGATAAGTTAATCTACACAAAAACAATCCTTAAAATTAACATTATTTATGGCTCAAGATAATAGCTTTTTATTTGATACGGAAGAAGAAAACATTGATTTACGTAGTATTGCCTATCGGTACATCCGAAACTGGTACTTATTCGTGATATTCCTAACAATGGCATTCATTGGTGCTTTTTTTTACTTATTATATACCCGTCCTGTGTACGAAGTATCCTCCGTGGTACTGATTAAAGACGATAAAAAAGGATTGGGAAGTAACGATTTTTTGAAGGATTTGGAGATGATGGGCGGCAATAAAATTGTCGAAAATGAGATGGAAGTTTTCAAATCACGCTCTTTGATGAAAAAGGTCGTGGAGTCTTTACGCTTGAATGTGATTTATACCCAAAGTGCGCAACCCATTGATGTGGATTTGTACGGGAAATCACCAATTTGGATGCAAGTGGAACAAATCACCGATCCCGTTTACAAGAAGAAATTTACCATCCAATTATTAGACCGTTCAAAATTTGAATTGTTAATGGAAGATAAATCCATCGGAAATTTTACTTTTGGACAAGCCATTACGCAACCCAAATTGGGCAAATTTAGAGTGTTCCTAAACAACAATGCCTTTCAATACAGCGAAGAAATCAATGTCCAATTCGCCAATGTGGACGGAATTATTCAAGGTAATCTTGGCCGACTGGATGTTTCCTTATTGAATCAGAAAAGTACGGTGCTTAAATTATCGTACCAAGAAACTTCTCCCAACAGAGGGAAGGATATTTTGAAAAAACTGCACGAAGAGTATATTTTGGCCTCTTTGGGCGATAAAAATACCGAAGCCAGTAATACGCTACGATTTATTGACGAACGACTAAGACTGATATCTTCCGAATTAACGGTGGTGGAAAAAGATGTGGAGGTCTATAAAAGTGCCGCTGGTTTTACGGACATTAGTTCGGAATCCAATTTATTTTTGGAGAAAGTAAAAGAGACCGATAGCAAATTGAACGAAGTGGATATTCAAGTGAAAGTTTTGGAAGGCGTGGAAAAATTTCTCAATACCCCCGGTTCAAATGTATCTTCGGTTACTTCCATGATCAACGACCCCAGTCTTTCGCTGTTGATTAATAAGTTATCCGAATTGGAGTTGCAACGAGAAAAATATGCTCGCACCGTGCAAGCGGGTAATCCGCTTTTAGAAACCGTCAATACGCAAGTGGCGAACACCAAATCGGCCATTCGTGAAAATATCAACAACCAGAAAAAAAGCCTAATCATTTCCCGAACCAATTTAGCCTCGCTCAACCGTAGTATTGAAGCTTCCATTCGTAGTATCCCCAAAAAGGAACGTGAATTTGTGAGCATCAAACGCCAACAGGGTATTAAAGAAAGTTTGTATCTATTGCTCTTGCAAAAGAAGGAAGAAACCGCCATTTCCTACGCTTCCACCGTTTCGGATAGTCGTTTGATTGATGAGGCATTTGTGAGTCCTTCACCCATTAAACCATTACCCAATATTGTGTATTTAATTGCTTTATTGATTGGGTTGGGTGTACCCATTGTCATTATCAACGTCAAAGCTTTATTAAATAACAAAATTACGTCAAGGGCGGAATTAGAGCAGAAAACCAATAGCATTCCCGTTTTGGGGGAAGTGGGCGATAAACCCAAAAGCATTGCGGGACCCCTTTTGGATACAAAAAGTAACAATTTTATTGCGGAGCAATTCAGAATTTTGCGAACCAATTTGCAGTATTTGATTCAAGGGCAAAAAGCTTGCAAAAAAATATTGGTTACCTCCTCCATTTCGGGCGAAGGCAAAAGTTTTATCTCCATGAATTTAGCGGCTTCTTTAGCCAGTGCGGGACAAAAAGTGGTCTTGGTAAATTTGGACATTCGTAAACCTAAACTGCACGAATACTTGAAATTATCCAATAACAAAGGAATCGTTAATTATTTGATTGGACAGGGAAAAGCTACTGATTTTGTGCAGACCACCCCCGTAGAAAATATGTATTTTGTGGCCAGTGGCCCAATTCCACCGAACCCCGCTGAATTATTGAGCAGTACCAAATTGCGGGAATTTATTGCTGAATTAGAAAATGATTATCAGTATATTCTCATTGACTGTTCGCCCAATGGTTTGGTAACGGATGCGCAATTAGCGGCGCCTTTGGTAGATGCCACCGTGTTCATTGTGCGCCACGAATATACACCGCAGGGAGCGATGTTACCCTTAGCCAATTTATACAAAGAGAAAAAATTTCCATCCTTAACCGTTATTTATAATGGCGTAAAAGGAAGTTCGAGTTATGGCTA
>NZ_CBABQS010000066.1:0-27148 GCF_964672035.1 Arcicella sp. | reverse complement strand
TCTGAGCGAAAGTATTTAGGCATAAAAAAAGTGCCGAAAGGGTTAAGAATCTAAATTTCATTCGATTAAAAAAGAGTTGATATAAATAAAGTTTGCAAGATAATAATCTTTGATGGGATATTAACGAAGCGGGGATTAAGAAAGTGTTGGAGGCAACAAAAAAGCCCAATTTTGAGGTCGGACTTTTGGAATCATTCAAAATCTTCTAAAAGTTCTTCTAATTCATTTGAGGTTAAATTAGACTTTTCTTTTTTATCATAAATAGTCAATAGAATTACTTCTTCATTTTCAGTAATCACATAAGTAATAACCCTTGCACCGCCTCTCGAACCTTTGCCTTTACTTTTTTTACCTATTTTTATTTTATAGCAATCTCTGCCCAATGGAATTCCAAATGTAGGATTTTCAGCTAATTCATCTCCTAATTCTATTAGTTCGTTTCGTAAAGAAGCATATTTTTTTAGCAGTTTCTTTGCATCTCTTTCAAAACTTCTGGCAGGTCTAACACTATACATTTTCTAAGAATTCTGAGAGAGTTCTCAGTTTTATTTTTCCTTCTTTGTGTAATTTAACATCTTGTAATCCCTCTTTAATCTTCGAGACTAATTCGTTTTTACTAATAAACTCTTCCTCTTCTACTAATATTGAAGCCAACTTGAATCGTTCCTTTTTAGGAAGTTGTATCGCCAAGTCAACTAACTGATTAAGCGTTAATTGAATATTGGCATTAAAATTAAGGGTCGTTTTCATAAGACAATTTACTTACTGTTTATTTACAAAAGCAATTTAGCAAAAAAGGCTGATTTTTAAAAATCAGCCTTTTGCATCATGTATCGCATTCTATTATTTTTTCAAATTATAAGTTGCTGATATTGTTTTGGCAGTTTTCAATTCTAAATCAGGATCAAGCCCTTTTGCAGCAAATACATAAGCACCGTATAAATAAACCGCAAAATCAATCGAAAGTAAATCAATGACAAACTGTCCGTCCGTTCCTTTTTTAGATAATTTACCTATTCCAAATTTCAATTCTGAATTTGTTAAACTAACAATCTCAAAAGTTTGAATTGATGGGTTACCTTTTGAATCTTTGGCAGTGTTTGAAGTGATTGTAATCATTTTACCGTCTGCTGCAACGACATATTTACCCGCATCAGTTGTTGCAGAACCACTATTACTCGGAATAACTGCAGTTCCATCAGCTTTAAATTCAAAAGTTTGTGCTGCAAAGGCTTCACCAGTTTTTACGTCTAATTTTTTAATATCGTCTGTTGAGGCATCAACTGTTTTAGTATCAGTAATAACTCCTAAACCGCCTACTTTCCAAATTCCTACAACCGTCGGAGGTGCAACTTCTGCCGTTTTACTACAAGATGAGATAACAAATGTTAAAGTGGTAGCTAAAAATAATAAAGTAATTTTTTTCATGATATTTTTAATAGTTTAAAATTAAGTCCCAAAATTACTTCTTAGCTTTCTGAACATCACAATCGCATTTATTAAACGGTAAAAAAGGGATTGATTTATCAAAATCAATCCCTTTTTAAATAAAAAAACTAAAATCGTACATCTAAAATCAAAACTATTCCCACTCAATCGTAGCGGGTGGTTTTGAAGAAATATCATATACAACTCGATTTACACCTTTCACTTTATTGATAATTTCATTGGAAATATCCGCCAAGAAATCATACGGTAAATGACACCAATCGGCTGTCATGCCGTCCACCGATGAAACTGCACGTAGAGCCACAACTCGTTCATAAGTACGTTCATCACCCATTACACCCACGGATTGAATCGGCAAAAGCATTGCTCCTGCTTGCCAAACTTGGTCGTATAATCCTCTATTTTTTAGTCCATTGATAAAAATATGGTCAACTTCTTGAAGAATTTGCACTTTTTCAGCCGTAATATCTCCCAAAATTCTAATGCCTAAACCTGGTCCTGGAAAAGGATGGCGACCTAAAATAAATTGTGGAATTTCAAGCGTTTTACCCACCAAACGAACTTCATCTTTAAACAAAGTTTTCAAAGGCTCAACCACTTGCAATTTCATATAATCGGGTAAACCGCCCACGTTATGATGCGATTTAATAGTCTGTGAAGGACCACCACTTACCGAAACCGATTCAATAATATCGGGATAAATGGTGCCTTGCCCCAACCATTTTACGTTCTCAATTAAATGAGATTCATGGTCAAAAACATCGATGAATGATTTTCCAATGGCTTTTCGTTTAGCTTCGGGGTCAGTCAAACCTTCTAAAGCTTTATAAAATATATCCTTTGAATTAACCCCTTTTACGTTTAATCCTAAGTCTTTATAGGACGCTAAAACGTCCTCAAATTCGTTCTTTCTCAATAAACCATTATCCACAAAAATGCAGTAAAGATTCTTGCCAATGGCTCTATGAATCAACATCGCTGCTACCGAACTATCAACGCCTCCCGAAAGCCCCAACACCACTTTATCATCGCCCAATTGTGCCTTCAAAGCGGCCACGGTTGAATCTACGAAAGAATCGGCCGTCCAATCTTGTGAACATTTACAAATATCAATGACGAAGTTTTTCAACATCGTTTTGCCTTCCAATGAATGCGTAACTTCGGGATGAAACTGGATTCCGTAGGTTTGTTCTCCTTGAATATGGAAAGCGGCATATTTTACGTCATCGGTTGAACCAATTACTTCAAAATCATCAGGAACCGACATAATCGTATCCCCATGCGACATCCACACTTGGCTGTTTTCAGAAACGTTATTCAATAATAGACTTTCTGCTACTTTTTTCAAATTTGCTCTTCCATACTCACGGTGACCAGCATTGTAAACTTCTCCCCCACCCAAAAAGGCCATCAATTGCGCTCCGTAACAAATACCTAAAACAGGTAATTTTCCTCTGAAAAGACTTAAATCAATGCGGGGAGAATCTTCATCACGCACCGAACACGGACTTCCAGAAAGGATAATTCCCTTTACGGATTCGTCAATCACAGGAATTTTATTGAAAGGATGGATTTCGCAGTAAATATTGAGTTCACGAACACGACGAGCGATTAACTGGGTAACCTGTGAGCCAAAATCAAGAATAATTATTTTTTCGGACATTTTTTGGAGTGAATACTGCGGTTGTCTGTGCGGGTACTGAGACGCATCGTCAAACAACGGCGAAAAAAATTAAAAAGCAAATTTCGGGAAAATTTATGGTTTTTGAGTAGATGTTTGAGAGTATTCTTAAAATTAAATCATTATTTGTTGATTATCTGATCGTCAATGCTCAAAATTGCTTAAATCTTGATGTTTTAACTTTAGAAATACCGAAGAAAGTCTCAAAATTGCATTTTTCCAAGTTGAGTAGTACTGCACTATATGTTTAACCGAAATACCATTTTGATTTTTCAAAGAATGTGTCCTTAACATTTGGTTAATCCAAAAATAATCGGTAAGTTTAATTAAGAAAACGCCCAAACCTTAGTGAATTCTGTTCCGATCAAACAGGGTTTTTCTATAAAATCGGAGAGTTCTTTGACATTCATTTAATATTCCTTTTTTTATGTTTCGTATTTGCGGGCAGTTGTGCTTTTGTAAATCTGAGAGATGATTGACCTTAAATATTCAAGCAAGAAATAAGAAATCGTAAATGAAACGAAGAACTGCTCCAATGGGCAAATGTCCGTTATTTATCTATCAACTTTTAAACAAAGAGTGCGTATGAAATTACAAGTGCATTCAATACACTTTGACGCTGACATGAAGCTGTTAGAGTTTATCCAATCGAAATTAAATAAGTTGGATATGTTTTATGACCGAATTACTGGTGGAGAGGTTTTTCTTAGGTTAGACAAAGGAGATACCAAGAGGGTCAAGAGTAAAATGTTGGAAGTAAAAATCAGTTTACCAGGAGCTACATTGTTTGTAAAAGAACAAGCCTCCTCTTTTGAAGAAGCCATGGATATAGCCATTGAAGCTTTGAAAGTTCAACTCAAAAAATTTAAAGATAAAATCCAGGAAAAACTAAATCCTACCCGTGATGTTTTAATGTCGATGGCGATGGAAAGTTAATTAAGAGAAGTTGTTTTCTCTAACATACCATAAAATAAAAAGGGTTGCTTTCTCACGAGAGCAACCCTTTTTTATTTTCTTTTTGAATACGAAAATTAATCACACAAAGTTATTCAATCCTTACAAACTAAACTTAGCCTTCACAGCATCCACGAAATCCAATTTCTCCCACGTGAAAAGTTCAACTTCAACTTCTTTCACTTTTCCATCTGGACTTTTAAAAGATTTTGTTACTACTTCATTTTTACGTCCCATGTGTCCATAAGCAGCTGTTTCTGAATAGATTGGGTTACGTAATTTCAAACGTTGTTCGATGGCATAAGGGCGCATATCGAAAACTTCTTCTAATTTACGAGCAATCTCTCCGTCGGTCATATCCACCTTAGCCGTCCCGTAAGTATTTACGAATAAACCACATGGTTTTGCTACGCCGATGGCATAAGAAACTTGTACTAAAAGTTCATCACAAAGACCTGCTGCTACTGCATTTTTCGCTACGTGACGAGTTGCATAAGCCGCACTTCTATCCACTTTTGATGGGTCTTTCCCAGAGAATGCACCACCACCATGAGCGCCTTTTCCACCGTAAGTATCCACGATAATTTTACGACCTGTCAAACCTGTATCTCCGTGTGGTCCACCAATTACAAATTTTCCAGTTGGGTTAATATGGTAAGTAATTGCATCCGTGAAAAGAGGTTGTAACTCAGGTTTCAATTTTGCTTTTACTCTTGGAATCACGATATTGATAATGTCCGCTTTGATTTTCGCTAACATTGCTTCATCTGCATCAAAATCATCGTGTTGCGTTGAAACAACGATGGTATCAATTCTTTGAGGAACGTTATCATCAGAGTATTCAATGGTTACTTGTGATTTTGCATCTGGGCGAAGGTATCCTATTAATTCAGGTTCGTTGTTACGAATTTCTGACATTTCTTTCAAAATCGCATGAGCTAAATCCAAAGCCAAAGGCATATAATTATCGGTTTCACGAGTTGCGTAACCAAACATCATTCCTTGGTCGCCTGCTCCTTGTGCATTTGCTTTTGATTCAAAATCATCGGCAGTCACTCTATCAACACCTTGGTTAATATCATCCGATTGGTCATGAATTGCTGAGATAATACCGCATGAATTAGCTTCAAACATATACTCTGACTTCGTATAACCGATTTTACGGATAACTTCACGGGCAATTGCCTGTACGTCAAGATAAGTTTGAGTTTTTACTTCACCCGCCAAAACTACTAAGCCCGTGGTTACAAGGGTTTCGCAAGCTACTTTTGAAGAGGGGTCAAACGCCATGAAGTTATCAATCAATGCGTCTGAAATTTGATCTGCAACTTTGTCTGGGTGTCCTTCCGAAACCGACTCAGAGGTGAAAAGATATGCCATTATATTTAATTTATGAAATATGAAAAATCTAATAATTCACAAATTTAAAAGGAATATTTTGAAATGACAATTTGGGTTGTGGAAAGGGGATTTTATGGATAAATTATCTATTTTATTCCAAAAAATAGATATTATGCCTAAATAAATACACTTATTTTAAAATTAACGCTATTCTTAGTATCTATATGACCTACAATATTCAGTGTAATATTTAAACAAAAAGTACGATGTCAAAATATCTTTTTCCTCAAAACATCCCAAGCAGCTTTGATGAAGGGCGGTTTGGGAACGGTATTGATAAACAAAATATCTTCAAAGAAAGAAGTATCCTCATCCAAAAATTTCAAGACTTTCGAGGGATTATTATTTTTGAAAAAACCCGTGAAAATTCGATCTTGGGGCGTTCTATTTTTCAACATTACGTTCAATAAAACGGTGTCCAAAAAGCCTTTCCAAGGGTTGAATTTCATACCGTTTGATACTTTGGCATTGGTCGCTAACGATTTTACTAAATTCTGTAAAAATCGCTGACTTCGTTGAAAAGTATAGCCCGTTGAAGCCTTCACGTAACCGCCCGAAGTACCAATGCGGATGACTTTGGGCATCGGCAGAACTTCATGGATTTCGTCTGACATCGGAATAATGCCAAACTCCGTTTCAGAAATTTGATATTCATTGGTTTTAATTTTATACTCGCCCACTTTTAACGTTTCTTCGATGTATTTTTTCAAATAAAATTCGTACTCGGCATCCGTGATTAAATTGTCCGAAAAAATAGTAAATTCAATCAATGCCTTCGTTTCGGAATAAGGCAACACATACACAAAGCGAAGTTCGTTTTTCTGCTCAGTTCTAAAATCAAAAAGGATTGGTTCATTAACATTAAAAACCGGTTTTTGCGTTTCAATTACCCAACCTTTAAAATGCTGCAACATATTATGATATTTAGGATTATCATAATTTGAACGATAACAACTATCAAATACAAATTCAGAAGCAAAAAAATCGCCGTGGTCTGTTTTCACTGTTTCGTTCAATTCTAAAATGTCCGCTTGTAAAAATGTAATGTTCGTGTTCTCTTTTAGGATACCAAAAATATATTCATAAAAATCAATGGCACGAATCATCTTGTAATTATATTCCTGCAAATCAAGAAATTGTGAAAAGTTGTCCGTTCCGTGAAACCAAACGCCTTTCCATTGTTTAAAAATAATTTCTTCAAAAGGCGATATTCCTTTTTCCCAAAAACACCAAGTATGATCGTTCGTATTCTTCTCATCACGGTCGATAATGAGGATAGATTTGTCTCGTAAAGTACTTTGATTGAGATAAAAAGCCAGTGAAAGTCCCGCCATGCCTCCGCCAGCGATGATATAATTGTAGGTGTTTGAAGGATTTTGAGTGTTTTTGAGGGACATATACAGCTTAATTACAAGTGATAACAAATAAAAATCCCGTAAGTTTTAAATTTTACGGGATTTCTAAACTACTAAATTTTTATAGCAAAACTTCTCGAAAATTTCAAAATTTTTGAGCGCTCAACTTTAACTATCTATTTCTATATATGCTTCTCCGCATGATAACTACTTCTCACCAAAGCGCCAGATTCTACGTAATTCAAACCACGTTTCAAGCCTTCTTCTTTGTACATTGCAAAAGTATCAGGGTGAATCCACTCGATAACTTCGTGGTGCATTTTGGTTGGTTGCAGGTATTGTCCCAACGTCAACACATCCAACCCATTTTCGATTAAATCGTCTATTGCCTTGAAAACTTCATCTTGCGTTTCGCCCAAACCAAGCATAATACCCGATTTCGTACGTTTTCCGTATTCTTTGGTACGTTTTATTTGTTCTAAACTACGGGCATATCGAGCTTGTGGACGCACATTTCGGTATAAACGTTCAACCGTTTCCATATTGTGCGAAACTACTTCTTGCCCCCCTTCAATCATTCTAATTAGCGCATCCCAATTCCCTTTTGTATCAGGAATAAGTGTCTCAATAGTTGTGGCAGGTGATAATTCTTTCACTTGAACAACCGTTTGATACCAAATTTCGGCACCTTTATCTTTCAATTCATCCCGATTTACGGAAGTTAAAACAGCGTGTTTCACACCCATCAATTTGATTGCCTCCGCCACACGGCGAGGTTCATCTTCGTCATATTCATTCGGGCGACCCGTTGCTACTGCACAGAATGAACATGAGCGGGTACAAATATTTCCCAAAATCATAAAGGTTGCCGTTCCTGCACCCCAACATTCCCCCATATTTGGGCAATTGCCTGATTGACAGATGGTATGCAATTTATTTTCTTGAACGATATTCCTCACACGGGCGTACTCGTGTCCGATGGGCAATTTCACCCGAAGCCAATCGGGCTTTTTATTATGTCTGGTCGCAGTTGGCGTTATTACTGGTAATTCTATCATTATTTAGGTAATTAGGGATTGGAGAGTATGGGATAAGGTGTTAACCATATTTGCCAATACTATTCCTTTTTATCCTGCATTAATATGCGTTCCACAAATTTAAGTCTCATTAAAACAAAAACATCAAGAAAATGAAAATGGTTTATATTTTCTTATTGATTTTGTGGTTGATTTAAAGTGACAATTATTTTGAGCCAGCCTTTTAACGATTTTGAAAAATCGTTTTACACACTCCTTTCCTCCCAAACTGCACATAAATTTACAATCGTCTCCACAGCTTTCTCCATGTCCTGCACCGATACCCACTCGTGTTTGCCGTGAAAAGCGTGTTCTCCCGCAAAGATATTTGGACAAGGCAAACCCATAAATGATAACCTCGAGCCGTCCGTTCCTCCTCTGATACTTCGGCGGTTTGGCTCAATACCACTTCTTCTGATGGCTTCCAATGCAAACTCAGTAACGTGGGGAAATTTATCCAGAACTTCCTTCATATTTCGGTATTGCTCATGGACTTCAAAAGTGGCTTTCGAGTTAGGATAATTTCGCAAAACATTGTTCATAATTTCACTCAAAACCAACTCATGGGCGTGAAGTTTTTCAACGGTAAAATCTCTGATAATAAATTCTACCGTGGCCATTTCAACCATACCCGTAATATTGGTAGGATGAATAAACCCTTCCATGCCATCGGTTGATTCGGGAGAAAGAGAGTTTTTAGGAAGTTTTGCCACAATTTCAGCAGCAATTTTCAAAGCGCTTTCCATACGCCCTTTCGCAAATCCTGGATGCTGACTTACGCCTGTGATAGAGATTTTTACCCCATCCGCCGAGAAAGTTTCATCTTCCAAAGACCCTAAAGTTTCACCATCAATCGTATAGCCAAAATCAGCCCCTAATTTCTTCAAATCAACCGCCGCTGTTCCTCTCCCTATTTCTTCATCGGGTGTAAAGAGAATCCTGATTTTACCGTGTTTAGTTTCTGGATTATTGATTAAATAATAGGCTGCATCCATAATCTCAGCAACGCCCGCTTTATTATCAGCCCCCAAAAGTGTTATTCCACTGGCAGTGATAATGTCATTATCAATTTGAGATGCTAAATCTTCGTGCGCTGAAAATTTGATAATTTGAGCATTATCATCGGGTAAAATCAAATCTTGACCTTGATAATTTTCGTGAATAATTGGCTTCACATTCGCACCCGTACAATCGGGCGAAGTATCCACGTGCGAACAGAAACAAATAGTTGGAATATCTTTCGCTGAATTACTCGGTATTGTGGCGTAAACGTAGCCAAATTCATCTAAATGAGCATCTTCAATACCCATATAAAGGAGTTCTTCAACCAAAATTCTACTCAAATTTATTTGTTTTTTAGTAGAAGGTTGCGAATCAGAATAGGGGTCTGATTGGGTATCAATCTGAACGTATTTCAAGAAGCGTTCAGTGGCAGTATTTCTGTAGTTTTTGAGCATTTTATATTCTAATTAATTTCTAATCAATAAATCATCTACATTTATTGACAAAGGTAACAATCCTTTAAAGTTTCATGTTTATCTTGCGTCAAGATTTAAATAAATGATTTTTGGTTCTTAAAATATAGCACAATTCTGATATCTAAATTAATTTTCCTAAGAAAAAATTATTGCGCAATACAAAAACCGATTTTTATTTTATCTTCGTATCAACAAAATAATACCATATCTTTTCAAGATAAAGCCCAATAATACATAGGTTATGTCAGAATTTGCAGAATTATCGTTAGGTGACAAAAAGTATCAATTTCCAGTAATTACAGGAAGTGAAAATGAAAAAGCAATTGATATTGCTAAACTTCGTGACGAAACGGGTCATATCACCATTGACTCAGGTTATAAAAACACTGGTGCAACCAAAAGTGCTATCACGTTTTTGGACGGTGAATTAGGAATTCTTCGCTATCGAGGATATTCAATTGAAGAATTGGCCGAAAAATCGTCATTCTTAGAAGTTGCTTATTTACTAATTTATGGTGAATTACCAACCTCTCAGCAGTACACAGATTTTGAATACGAAATCAAAATGCATACGATCGTCAATGAGGATATGCGTAAAATTTTTGAAGGATTCCCAGTCAATGCCCACCCAATGGGTGTTTTATCGGCAATGGTTTGTGCGATGTCCGCTTTTTATACTGGTGAAAAATCTGGATCTGACGAATTAAATATTATTCGTTTAATGGCAAAAATGCCTTCAATGGCAACTTGGTCTTACAAAAAATCCCAAGGGCATCCCGTAAATTACCCCAATAATTCGTTGGACTACTGTACAAACTTCTTGAATATGATGTTTGCCTTGCCGGTAGAACCCTACAAAGTTAATCCAGTAATTTCGTCGGCATTGAATAAATTATTAATCCTTCACGCTGACCACGAACAAAACTGTTCAACTTCAACGGTTCGTTTGGTGGGTTCTTCGCAAGCAAGTCTTTATGCTTCTATTTCAGCAGGAATCAATGCCCTTTCTGGACCGCTTCATGGTGGTGCAAATCAGGAAGTAATTGAAATGTTGGAAGAAATCAAAGCTGACGGTGGCGATACTTCAAAATACATCGCTATGGCAAAAGACAAAACATCTGGTTTCAGATTGATGGGCTTTGGTCATAGAGTTTATAAGAATTTCGATCCAAGAGCAAGAATTATCAAAAAAGCAGCCGACGATGTTTTGGCAGCTTTGGGAATTAACGACCCAATTTTGAAAATTGCGGCAGAATTAGAAGCTGCTGCTCTGAGTGATGAATATTTCGTAGCTCGTAAATTATATCCAAACGTAGATTTCTACTCGGGAATTATTTACCGTGCTTTAGGAATTCCAACGGATATGTTCACGGTAATGTTCGCCATTGGTCGTTTGCCAGGTTGGATTGCTCAGTGGAAAGAAATGAAAGCGAATAAAGAGCCAATCGGTCGTCCACGTCAAGTTTATGTGGGAGCCACAGAACGTTCTTATGTAACTATTTCGGAAAGAGCATAAGTAACTTTGAGCGATTAGAAAAAATAAAGAAGCACTTCGTTTAATCATGAAGTGCTTTTTTTTTGGGAATGAAACGAATTCACCCTGATATTTTGTTAAAAATTAGAATAAATACAACATAAAAATGCAAGTAGAATTAGTTAGAGTTGATGATGCCTTTCACTTTGAGGCACAAGGGATGTCGGGCGTTCCCGTACAAATAGATGCTGCCGAGAACATTGGTGGGCACAATGCGGGTTCTCGCCCAATGGAATTATTATTGATGGGCTTAGGTGGCTGTATGGCCATTGATGTACTTTTGATTATGAAAAAGCAACGCCAAGTAGTCGAAGATTTAAAAATTTCAGTATCGGGAGAAAGAGTAAAAATAGAAGGTACAGAAATGACTCCATTCCATAAAATTAACATTCATTTCAAATTTAAGGGAAATATTCAAGAAGATAAAGCTCAAAAAGCGATTGTGATGTCAATGGAAAAATACTGTTCCGCAACGGCTCAATTTTCTGGCTCGGCAGAGATTACGCATACTTTTGAGATTTTGAACAATGAGTAAAACAACGTTTGACCACACTACAAATGAGAATCCTGTTAGACTAAATCTTGCAGGATTCTTTTTTTGATTGTAATTTTGATGAATGTAACGGACAAGGCTGTCTGCGCTACAAAATCAACAAAATGCAACAATACCAAACGCTCCTCAAACACATTCTCGAAGCAGGAACTCAAAAAACCGACCGTACTGGCACAGGGACGACCTCTGTTTTTGGCTACCAAATGCGATTTAATCTCAACGATGGTTTTCCGATGGTTACTACCAAAAAAGTACATTTGAAATCTATCATTCATGAGTTGTTGTGGTTTATTAATGGGGATACAAATATTAAATATTTGACCGATCATGGTGTAAAAATTTGGGATGAATGGGCGGATGAAAATGGCGATTTAGGTCCTGTTTACGGAAAACAATGGAGAAGTTGGGGAACGCACGATGGAAAAGTGATTGACCAATTGAAAGAAGTAATTGAAACGCTCAAAAAGAGCCCTGATTCACGAAGGATACTGGTAAGTGCTTGGAACGTTGGCGAGTTGTCAGAAATGGCTCTGATGCCTTGTCATGCCCTTTTTCAATTTTATGTGGCGAATAATAAATTATCATGTCAGCTATACCAACGATCGGCCGATGTATTTTTGGGCGTGCCTTTCAACATTGCTTCTTACGCACTTTTAACCATGATGATTGCCCAAGTGTGTGATTTACAATTAGGCGATTTTATCTGGACGGGTGGCGATACGCATATATATTCAAATCATTATGAGCAAGTGCAGACCCAATTGGCCCGTGAACCAAAAGCTCTTCCAACCATGAAAATTAATCCTGACGTGAAGGACATTTTTAGCTTTAAATTTGAAGATTTTGAATTGCTAAATTATGAGCCATATCCAGGCATTAAAGCGCCTGTAGCAGTTTAGGAATTCACCTACAGCATAATCTCAAAATCATCTGCATCCAAATATGCTGGGAATTTTGCTCTAAAATCGTCTAATTCTTTTTTATTAAGAACTTGGCTATCAATTACTTCTGAATTTTTTTGATAAAAAAGAGCATTTCCTTTGAAATCAATCACAGCAGAATTTCCAGTATAATTCAAGCCCATTCCATCACTTCCAACCCGATTGACACCGATACAAAAACTCTGATTTTCGATGGCACGGGCTTGCAAAAGTACATCCCAAACCTGCGAACGCACGGCGGGCCAGTTAGCAACGTAGATTACTAAATCGTAATTTAGGGATGAGGTTTGGTTAATTATATTTTCTCCTTTCTTCTTGCTCCCTCCCTCCTGAAAGTTTCTTGACCAAACTGGAAATCTTAAATCGTAGCAAATCAATGGACAAATTCGCCAGCCTTTCAACTCAACGATTAATCTTACTGAACCTCCTGCAAAATTATGATGCTCGCCTCCCATTCTGAATAAATGACGTTTGTCATAAGTTTCAAAACTTCCATCGGGGCGCATCCAGATTAAACGGTTGTAAAACTGCTCTCCTTCTTTCACAATAAAACTTCCCGTAATAACTGCCTGCGTACGTTTTGCTTGCTGCTTCATCCATTTGAACGTTGTAAAATTCATCGGTTCAGCCACTGCTTTTACATTCATCGTAAAACCAGTATTGAACATTTCAGGTAGAATAATGAGGTCGGTCGGCAAAGAAATTTGAGCCATTTTTTCTTCTAAATTTGCTAAATTTGCCGTTGGATTTTCCCAAAATAAATCCGTTTGAATCAGGGTAACAGAAAGGTTTTGCATAGCACAGGTTATTGTTATGCAGTAAATTTACTAATTTTAATCAGGCTCAGTAAATATACCAAAAACTAAATATCGATATCCATGAAAAAAATGCTTAACATCCTGATTATCATTGCTTTATTTTCGTTTAAATCCGACGACCATCCAACGCTTGCGATAGGTTCTGCCGCTCCAGATTTTAATTTAAAAGGCGTTGATGGTAAAATGTATTCCTTAAAATCCTTCGCCAAATCTAAAATTTTAATGATTGTTTTTACCTGCAATCATTGCCCGACTGCCCAAGCTTATGAAGCCAGATTAAAAAAAATCACCGTTGATTACAAAGCTAAAGGTGTACAAGTGGTAGCGATTTCGCCCAACGATGCAAAATCGGTAAGATTAGACGAAATGGGCTATACCGATTTGGGAGATTCATACCCAGACATGCAAAATAGGGCTAAAATTGCTGGATTTAATTTCCCTTATTTATACGATGGAGAAACTGAAATTACTTCCAAAAAATATGGCCCCATTGCCACTCCACACGTATTTATTTTTGACGAAAAAAGAATTTTACGCTATTCTGGACGGGTTGATGATGTAGAAAAACCAACGGGAACTCCCAAAAATTTTGATACTCGCAATGCCCTTGATAATCTTTTGGCTGGTCAAAAAGTGGCCGTTGAGAAAACGAAAGTCTTTGGCTGTTCAGTGAAATGGGCGGAAAAGGAAGAATTGACAAATAAAGAAAAGCAAAGTTGGGCAACAGAAGAAGTTAGCCTTGAAAGCATTGACGATGCTGGGTTAAAACAACTTTTAAAGAATGATACCAAAAAACTTCGTTTAATTAACGTTTGGGCAACTTGGTGCGGGCCTTGCGTAGCAGAAATTCCTGATTTTTTGAATATTAATCGCATGTATCGCCACCGTGATTTTGAATTTGTAACGATTAGTGCCGACAAACCCGATAAAAAAGATAAAGCTTTAGCGACATTAAAAAGATTGCAAGCCTCGAGCAAAAACTATATTTATAACTCGGATGATATTTATAAACTCATCGAATTAATCGACCCAAAATGGCAAGGAGCTTTGCCTTATACGCTTTTAGTTGAACCTAATGGAAAAATTGTTTATCAAAAACAGGGAGCAATTAATCCCTTGAAAATGAAGACGTTAATTGTTGAAAACCCTTTGATTGGTCGATATTTTTAAGTGGAAATAGCCACCAAGATGCTAAAGCTCTAAGACTTTAAGAAGTCATTTTCATAATTCTTATAGTCTTAGCGTCTTGGTGGCAAATTTATTTTAAAATTTCCTACAACATCTCCGCCACTTTTCGTCCCGTTGCCATTGCCGCATTCAACGATGGATAGGCAGCAGTATCTCCACATTGATAGAGTATATCACTGATTTTCAAATGATTATCAGAATGGGACTTATCGAAATTTGGTAATGCTTGAGGAATGTGATAGGTTTTTAAGTGTTGCCATGTTTGCACTTCATTGCCGTACCAATTGGTCAATTCTTGCTTTATTTTTTTAGCTAATTCATTTTCATCATACAGGTCAAAACCTTGGGTTGAAACTGAAATTAACGACTTTCCAATGGGCGCATAATACGGAGCAATATCACTCGGAACGCACAGATTATGCACCATTGAAGCACGGTTAGGATTCAGTACCAACATTTTTTCTTTTAATGGCGAGCGGTCGGCTGAAAAATAGGTACAAGTAGTAGAATTAAATTTTCTTTCCGAGCTCATTCCTAATAATTTATCGGCTTGAAAACCATCCGTTGCTAACACTATTTTCTCTCCGTATAACCTATCTCCATTTTCTAAATAAACCCTATTTCCTTCAATTTTAACCACTTTTGTATTCAACTTTACCGTTCCAATGTACAGCATTTTTTGGATTTGTTTCGCAATTTGCTCAATCCCTTTGGCAGGAATAACGGCATCGCCTTCGTAGAATTTACCAAAGATATATTTGAAAAAATTAGCCGAAGTTGAGAGTTCGTTTTCTAAGAAAACACCACCAAAAAAGGGTCTAAAAAACTGCTGAATCATGCTATCGGAGAACCCATAATTTCGCAAATAATCAATGGTTGATATTCCATCATTTTCAAATACTTCTTCCTGTACATTATTTGTGTCCAAAATCAATCGCAGTACCCGTATTTTATCAGTCAATGTTCCCACATTTGAGGTTAGTGAAGACCATATTTTGGCAGGTTCTTTAAAAGGATTTGCCATGATTGAAAAATCATTATGTTTCATATCTCGAATCACAGCTCCTGATTTAAAAGCCTGTAAATCAAGCGAGTCATAATCTAATAATCGTTGCGCTTCGGGATAGGCAGTCAATAAAATTTGAAAACCTCTATCTAATAAAAAACCCTCGTGGACATCGGTTCTCACACGCCCTCCTACTCCATCGGATGCCTCTAAAATTAGAGATTGAATTCCTCGGTCTTTTAAATATTTTGCACAAGTCAGACCTGCAATACCCGCTCCAATGATAATTACCATATTTATATTGATTGATTGTTCTATAAAATTAACAAACCTCTGTCAAAAGAGTTTCGCAATATAAGAATTTTCTAAAATAGGGAATTTTAAAACGAAAAAAATCCTCTCAAATCTAATCTGAGAGGATTTTAATATATCTAAAAGAAAAATATTAGTTCTTTTTAGGAGCTGCTCCCGTTGCAGGAGTCGTTGTTGCTGGTGTTGCTGTTGCTGGAGCTAATGGCTTTGGCGTAATTCCCATACGTTTCAAGATTAAATCCGAAATATTAGCATCATCTGGTGCGTGCAAAACGATTGGTGTTGTACCTTGTCCTGCATCATAGTTAAATACAAAAGCATAACCGTTTTCTTTGGCTGCTGCGTGCATATTCTCTTCTACTTTTTTCAATAAAGGTTGCAACAATTGTGCTTGCTTTTTTTGCAATGAGGTAGATGAATTTTGACGAAACTCTTCAATTGAGCCTTGCAATCCTTGTAATTCTTTCTCTCTATCAGCCTTGATAACGTCTGCCATGGTAGCACCGTTTTTCTCATAATCAGCCAATTTAGTTTGAAAATCTTTTACTTTAGACTGATACATATTGTCGTACTGAGTCTTAGTAGCTGTCAATTCTGTTTCTACTTGTTTTGCTTCGGGCATTTGGGCTAAGATGTAGTCTAAGCTAATGTAACCGATTTTTTGTTGTGCATTTACGTTAGCGATGGCTAATCCAAAAAATGCTACTAATGCAATTAAAAATTTGTTTCTCATTTTTTTTTATTATTCTGGTTGATTTTACTCTTTTTTGGGTATTGTTGTATTTTTTCTATTTGACTTTGGTTGTTCAACGACTTCACTTTCAGATACAGTCTTTGAAGAGCTTTTTCCTTTGGTTGTTTTTACTTCGGTGGTGCTGTCTTCACTGGTTTTGGCTTCGTTTTCTTCTCTTTCCTTCTCTTTTAATTGGTCGGGCGAGATGCCTAATTCTTCCAAAATATAGTCCGTATAATCATGAATTGGATTGGTATAAAGCATGGCCAAACCATCCGACGATTTATCGAATAAAAAATCTAATCTTTTTAATTTTGCGATCTTTTCTACTGCCCTTGCTACTTCGTTCAACACAGGTTTCATAATATCCTGTTTCTTTTTCAATAAATCTCCATTGTAGCCAAATACTCTATTTTGAAGGTCTTTGGCTTCCTTTTCCTTATCCGAAATAGCTCTAAGTCGTTGTTGCTTCATTTCCTCAGTTAAAAGGATTTCTTCGGCACGGTAGGTTTTTTCTAATTTCGTTACTTCATCATTTTTATCAGATACTTCTTTAATCCATTTGGTGGTAAGTTTCTCAATTTCTGCCTGTGCAATGGTATATTCAGGCATTTTTGAAGTAATATATTCTGTGTCAATGTACCCAAATTTCTGAGCCTTCAAGGATAGTGTAGCACAAAAGAATGGCAAAATTAGTAAAAATATCTTCTTATTCACGGCTTTAATAGTTTAAAGTTTTATCTATGATCGTTTATTAAATCCTGATTAAGGTTTCGATTCATTAACGTACCTATAACTTTCATATTGCAATCCTCAAACATTTAACAAAATATTAACAGTTTGTAGATAACACAGTTTAGATTAAAGATTGAATTTAATAGCTTATTCTCTATGATCTATCCTCTAAATATCTGTTCTCCATCCTCATAAAATCTATCTAATTTGCTGACCGATTGAGAAAGTAAATGCTTGACGACCTCCGTCGGCAATTCCTGGTATTTTATCAAAGGCAAAACCATAATCAATTCCAATCATACCAAAGGCTGGCATAAAGATTCTGGCTCCAACACCCGCTGATTTGTATAATTTGAAAGGATTATAATCAGTATAGTTAGCAAAGTTATTGCCACCTTCTGCAAAACCCAAAAGGAAAATTGTGGCCGATGGATTTAAAGATACTGGATAACGAACTTCCATGACGAATTTATTATAAGCGACTCCACCCGCAGGTACCGTTCCTTGCGAACCTAAAACTCTATCTTTATACCCACGTAAAGCGATAATATCACGACTGATTACGTTATAGCCCGTTTGCATACCAGATCCTCCTAAGTCAAAACGTTCAAAACGAGTAATGTCCTTGTTTGGACTGTAAGAGCCTAAGAAACCCATGTGCGTTCTCATGTGGAAAACCAATTTACTGGTAATCGGCGTAAACCACGAAGCATCAAACATCCATTTGTGATACTCAATCAAGTTTTTATTCCCTCCACCAAACAATGAATACGGGGGTGTCAAAGATGCTGTCAAAGAAAAACTCGACCCAGAACGTGGGAAGGTTGGATTATCAATACTGTTTCTTGAAAAGTTCGTCACAAAAGCGGCTGAAACTGACTGTCCTTCTGGATAACCATAATAAGGTAAATTCAACACATCAATTAATTGAAACGATAATGAATTACTCAATGAGAAATAATCATCGGGCCATTTTAAACGTTTTCCTAAACTGAACGATAAAGAGGTACTGTTAAAGTGAGCTTCTGATTGGGCGGTCGAAGCACTATCCGTTGGAGAATTTAGGTTTGTTCCTAAAGAACTACCATAACCACCATAAGGACTACCATAACCACCACCATATTGACTTCCCCCAAAGCCGCCACCGTAAGCACCTCCCCCTCCATATTGATTAGCACCGCTCAACTGATTATATTGTTGAATTTTATATGGATAAGAGATACTACGACTTAACGTAATAGAGAATGAATTAGGTTTTTTACCGCCTAACCATGGTTCTGTAAATGATAGAGAATAGTTTTGGAATGATGAACCATTTGCCTGAAAACGAACCGACAATTTCTGTCCATCGCCCGAAGGTAATGGTTTCCATGCACTTAAATTAGTAATATTTCGAGCCGAAAAGTTATTGAAAGTTACACCCAGCGTACCCACAAAACCAATGTAACCACCCCAACCACCTGACAATTCAATCTGGTCAGAAGGTTTTTCTTCTACGTTGTATTCTATGTCAACCGTTCCATCCGCTTTTGGAATTGGATTTGGAGAAATTTTCTCGGGGTTAAAATAACCAATCGTTGAAAGTTCACGAACGGTACGAATGATGGCAGATTTACTAAATTTTTGACCGGGCAAAGTTCTAATTTCACGCATTACCACGTGGTCAGAGGTTTTTGTATTTCCGTTCAAAATTACTTTGTTAATCGTAGCTTGCTTTCCTTCGGTCATTCTGAAAGTAATATCAATAGAATCTCCCGCAACGGCTGTTTCAACTGGTTCGCATTGATAGAATAAATATCCATTATCCATATATGCCGAACTTACATCTTCTTGAGGTTTTCCGTTTAAACGTTTTTCTAAATCTTCGACGTTATAAACATCTCCTTTTTTGATGGCCAAAATTTCGGATAGAACACTATCGGGATAAATATAATTACCTTCCCAGTAAATATTGCGGTAATGATATTGCTTCCCTTCCTCAATTTTCATCAAAATTTTGACGTATTTATCACCATCTTTATAAACAGAGTCCATCAAAATTTGAGCGTCACGATAGCCTTTCTTATTATAAAATTCAACTAACTTAATTTTGTCTTCTTCAAATTTCTTAGGAATGTATTTTGAAGGGCTAAAAATTTTATAAAAAGCTTTTTGCTTTGTATTTTTTAATTTCTTACGAACCGTTCCTTCGGATAATTCTGTAAGGCCTTCAAACTTAATTTCTGAGATTTTTACTTTATTACCTTTTACAATATCAATTTTCATCGTTGCATTATTTCCACGAGATGAATCCGTTTTTTCAGCAATTTTAATGGCTACATTCAAATAACCTTTATCTTGATAGAATTTACGAATCGCTAAATCAATATTTTTCTTAACGGTTGCCGTTACTATTTTTCCCTTATACGCCTTCACTTTATCATTCAAAGTTTCTTGCTCACCTTTTTTAATACCCGTATATTGAAGTTTAAAAAGTCTTGGACGTTCTTTAATGACCATATTAAGCCAAATTTTATCGCCCTCAATTTTAATCGCATCCACTTCCACTTCTTCCAAAATTCCTTGACCCATCAATTTTCTAATGGCCGAAGTAATGGCATCTCCTGGCACTTTTATTTTGTCTCCCACTCGCAAACCCGACAAAGAAATCATTGAATTTCCGTCGTAATACTTTGATCCTGTGGTAGTTATCTCCGCAATTTCGTATTCTTTGGGTTCAGCGTAGTTTAATTCTGCAGAACTGGGACTGGGAGCGATTACTGCACGTTGCCCCAAAGCCCCCCGCAATTGTGCCTGCGAGATAAAAGAGAGTAACAGAAAGGGAAGTAGTAAAGTATATTTTTTCATTTTATTATTAGCTTTTAGCATTTTGCTTTAGGCTTTTGTTGCTTGTGTAATTAGTGTTTTAAACGTAAGCGAAGACATTTGGGTAAGTTTTGAGTTAATTTAATTTCAACTTTTCAACTGTTCCGATGTCTTTCCAAATCTTCTTTCACGGTCTTGATAATCTAAAATAGCTTCATGGAGATGTTCTCTTCGGAAATCGGGCCAAAATAAATCCTCAAAAACAAACAATTCTGAATACGCCAACTGCCAAAGCATAAAATTACTGATTCGGTGGTCGCCTCCCGTTCTTATCATTAAATCTGGATTCGGAATCCCTCGAGTATCCAATGCTTTTTCAAAAACGTCTTCATTAATATCTTCTACGGATATTTCTCCTCTTTGAACTTGTTCTATTAATTTTTTAGTAGTGTTTACAATATCCCATTTTCCACTATATGAAAGTGCCAAAATAACCGTCAAACCTGTATTGTTTTTAGTCGCCTCAATAGCACTCTTTAATTCCTTTTGTGAACTGTTAGGTAAGGTATGGGTTGCTCCGATGGTATCTAAACGAACATTATTTTTTTGCATCGTTGGCAGTTCGTCTTTGATAGTTTTTACTAAAAGCATCATCAAAGCATCCACTTCTGCTTTCGGACGGCTCCAATTTTCGGTTGAAAAGGCGTACAAGGTCAAATATTTAACGCCTAATTCACCACATGCTTCAATCACTTCCTTTACAGCTTTCAAAGCATTTCTATGTCCGAAAACTCTATCTACAAAACCTTGTTGTTTTGCCCAGCGTCCGTTCCCATCCATAATAACGGCAATATGTTTTGGCAGATTGTTTTGGTCTAATTGTTCCTTCACCTATTTAACACAATTTAACAGAATGGTTTTTTATGGTGTATCATTTAGCTTACCTCACGCAAATTTTATTCTTTGTAAAGCGATAACCCGTCAATTTTATTTTCTGTAATGAATAACTTTACGATAAGTAGATTTTTATTATAAATAGTTAAAAATCAAATAGTTAACTGATTAATAAATATACAAATTGACTCAAAAAAATCGTCTTTAAAGCCAATATAAAATGATAATACAAATTTACGGAATAATGAGATAGGATAAAAGGAGGAAAAGAATTAGGTAGAGGATTTGTTGTGGATAACAATATCCTAAAACGACACATTGCATGACTTTATCGCATACCATCAGACTATATTTTCTAATTGGCTATTGTTTATTTCGGGCAAATAATTCTAATAAACTTGTAGGTTATTGCCAATGATGTGTAATAATACATATCGTCACGAGAATAATCATTTTGGGCATTTCGAGGTAAGGCAGGATTATCGCCTCCTAAATTATCCAAATAATCGGTAAAGGTTTTACGAGTCCCAAATTCAAGGTTCAAATCCCAAGGGCCAGAAAGATTATATTTGATACCTACGCCAAAAGGAATAACGATTCCCGCCTGTTTATAATCCGAAACAGGTGTATCACGGGGCGAAAAACTCATAAAAGCCACTCCACCAAATACATAAGGCGACCAATCTTTGTGCATTCTGCTGTATTGATAGCTAAAAAAATTGTATTCCGTAATTAAACTTACTTCTCTAATACTGGTTTTGAAAGACTGTCCCCGCAACTTATTAAAGCTATCGCTTACGTCATTATCATTGGCATAAATTGACCCTAAATTAGCACCCAAACGAAAGGTAATATCTTTTTTAATATTATAACGAAGTAAAATATGTCCGCCTAATTGCGCAAAAGAGGGATGAAAATCAGGAGAAATATCTCCTTTATAATTCATGGCTCCAAAACCTCCACCAATCTCAATTTTTTGAGACAAAGCATTGATACTTAGCAATATACAAAAAATAAAAAATAACTCTTTAAGTAATTTCATACTATTTAATGATGAATTATAGATGATGAATTATGACTTTATAATTCACGAATGATTAGCGAATTTTCTATTAATATTTACGCTGAATAGATTACTCAATTGTGGTTTCTTATAAAAATAGCCAGGTAAAATTTACCTGACTGCCCTATTTCCAATTTATAAAATACTTAAATAAGTTATTGATTTTCAAGTAGTTCTATTCAATAACTACTAAATCAGAATTCCACTAACGAATAACTGGACATCTGATTTTTCCAGGAATGTGATAGATCAACTTAAAGGTTGTTAGCATATAACTGTCATTATATTTTGGGTTACCCCGTTGGTCTGTCTTATCCGAAAACCCTTGAACCGACGTAACAACTGTAAAGGGGTCCAATCCCGAAGCAGGGTCATATAAACCTTGACTCGTTAAATAACTGGCAACTCCCTTGGTACGGTCAACACCACGATTAGCGGCAAATCTTTCCAACGTTCGATTACCCATGTCACGTGATAGGGGGCTTTGTCCAGCTAAATCTAATGGGTCAGCATAATTTCCACTGGCATCATCCAAATAATCGGTCAAAGTGTACCGAAAACCCATTTCAAAGCCTAAATCCCAGTTTGAATTCAGTTTGTATCGAACGCCAAAACCGATTGGAAACGATACACTAATTAAAGAATAGGGCGTTGCATAACCCGGCAAACCTTGTCCTTCAGTATTTAGAGGTTGCAAACGAACCCAATCTCTACTTTGATAAACACTACTATCTGGACGAGCAACGGGGTCATGGGCAAATACGGCAATACCGCCAAAAATATAAGGAATTATTTGCTCACGGCGTAAATAGCTACGCTCTGTGCGCACTAAATCATACTGTCCAATAATTGAAAGTTCTTTTATGTCGTTTCTGAAATGAAGATTTCGCATAAAATTGGCTTGATAACCCGCTACGCCATCCATATAACTATCATCGCCCGAAATTCTGGCCCAAGTAAGTCCAAAACGAACCCCAAAAGATGGAGAGATTTGACGGGTGAAATTGAAGTTGGCATTCCAACGAATTCCGTTGAAAGTTGATTGTATGATTCTACCATAAGGCGATAAATCTCCGTAATAACTGGAAGTTCCAAACCCCAAACTTACGGTTGAAGTAGGCTCAAAAATACGGTTTTTGCGTGGTTTTTCTTTACTCCCAAAGAGGTTTGAAAACTTGAACTGTGCTACGACTGATTGCGAACTTAGGGTGGCAATCAATAATAAAATCAGTAATTGGGTATGTTTCTTCATGTTTATATTGAATCGAAAATTTCGACAAAGATACCTTTTTCATTTACATTAAGTTTTTAACGTAAAAAAAAGAAGTTTGTTATACTGGGTAAATAGTTTTTTTACATCGAAAATAATGCCATTTTTTAGCTTTGAGCTATGAGCGGTGAGCTATAAACTGCGAAGATCAGATTTTTTCATAAAAATTCAGCACGAATGATGTTTTTAGATTTTGCTTTACCTATAAAATAAATATGTTAGAATTCTCAGCATAAAACTCAACGCTTGAGGCTCAAGGCTCAAAGCTTTTTCTTAAAATATGTTAAAAACCCAGAAACCAATGCACCTTCCAAATAGTTTTTACGTTAATTTAGTAGTCATAAAAATCACAAATTTTTAATTTAAAAATAGATAAAAAAAATGGAAATCAAAAGTAATTTAAAAACCCTTGCGATTGTCGGAGCGTTGAGTAGTGCAACCACGCTCGGAGCCTATAAATTGTTCTTGGAGAAATCGCCTTCGGATGCCGTCTTTACCACAACGCCTTCTGCTTTTACTCGCTTGGTTTCGGATGTATCACCGACAGCGCCAAGCAACCCCGGTGATTTTACATATGCTGCTGAGAAAACAACACCTGCGGTTGTGCATATAACCACTAAAATGACTCGTAATGTCAGCCGTCAAGGTCAAATGGTTGATCCCTTTGAAGATTTCTTCGGAGGCAATCCTTTCGGAGGCGGTGGTCGTCGTCAACAACCAGAGGCACAGGAAGCATCAGGTTCGGGTGTAATTATTAGTGCGGATGGTTATATTGTAACTAACAATCACGTGGTACAAGATGCGGATGAAGTGACGGTTGTCTTGAATGATAAACGTTCTTACAAAGCAAAAGTTATCAGCACTGATCCTTCAACGGATATTGCGGTCATTCAAGTGAAAGCTACAAATTTACCATTTTTAAACTTTGGCGATTCGGATGCGATCAGAGTGGGCGAATGGGTGTTGGCAGTTGGTAATCCTTTCAATTTAGAATCAACCGTTACAGCAGGAATTGTTTCGGCAAAAGGTCGTCAGAATATTATTGACCGTGATAAAGATGTGAATCCTTTAGAATCGTTCATTCAAACCGATGCAGCCGTTAATCCAGGAAATTCGGGCGGTGCTTTGGTGAATTTGAAAGGAGAATTAATAGGCATTAATACCGCCATTTATAGCCGTACAGGTCAATTTGCAGGATATTCATTTGCTGTACCCGTTGGAATTGTGAAAAAGGTTGCTGCCGATTTGATTAAGTACGGCAATGTACAACGTGGATATTTGGGCGTAAATATCAGCGAAGTAAACAGCAAAATGGTTGAAGAAAAAGGGTTGAAAGTGAATGATGGCGTATATGTAGGTGGCTTCCCAGCGGGTGGAAGTGCAGCACAATCAGCGGGTTTGAAAGTGAATGACGTGATTATTAAAATTGACGGAGTAACAACGGGTTCTCAATCAAAATTGATGGAATTGGTTGGTCGTAAACGTCCAGGTGAAACGGTGGTTGTTACGGTTAATCGTGATGGTGATATCAAAGATTTCAACGTAGTGTTGAAGAATAAAGATGGTAATACAGGCATCGTGAAAGGTGAAACTTCTACTGCTGTAACCAGTGAATATTTAGGCGCTAAATTATCAAATTTATCCGAAGGTGATAAAGCGAAATATAAGTTATCGGGCGGTGCAAAAGTAACCGAAGTTGATCCAAACGGACGCTTTGGTTATCAAGGTTTTGACAAAGGTTTTGTGATTACAAAAATTGACGAAAAACCAGTGGCCGATGCCAAAGAAGTAGCCCAGATGTTGGCAAGTCGTAAAGGAAGAGTAAAAATTGAAGGAATTGATGTAGATGGCACTCGGGTGATCATGGTGCTGTAATTATTTGTAAAATTTTAAGCATTAAAAAGGTCGTTGATCTAATTTCAACGACCTTTTTGTATGCTTAAAAAATAACTGTGAGTTAGTGGTTACTCGCTAAATCATAAATCCTTAAATGTATGTCCCATTTTATCTCGCTTCGTTTCCAAATACTTCTCATTGTGCGGATTTGAGGCTATTTCAATAGGAATGGTATCTATAATTTCTAAGCCGTAGCCCAACAATCCTGCTCTTTTCTTGGGGTTATTTGAAATCAAACGGAGTTTGCTAACGCCTAAATCTCTTAGAATTGAGGCCCCAACACCGTAATCCCGCTCATCCATTTTGAAACCCAATTCCAAATTTGCTTCTACCGTATCACGTCCCATTTCTTGAAGTTTATAGGCTTTCAATTTGTTGATTAAACCAATACCCCTACCCTCTTGAAACATATACAAAATAATTCCTTTTCCTTCTTTTTCAACCATTTCCATGGCCTTGTGTAGTTGTCCACCACAATCACAACGACATGAGCCAAAAATATCCCCCGTAACGCATGAACTATGCACCCGCACCATCACGGCTTCATCTTTTTGCCAAGTTCCCTTTATTAGGGCTAAATGGGTATCACCAGTCGTAATTTGTTTGAAAGCAATCAACTCAAAATGACCGAATTCGGTGGGCATATCTACACCAATTTCACGCTTAATCAGGCTTTCGTGTTTCAAACGGTACGCCACTAAATCTTTGATTGTCACCAATTTAAGATCGAACTTATCCGCAATTTCACGCAAATCTGGCAAACGAGCCATTGAACCATCATCCTTCAAGACTTCAATCAAAACGCCCGATGGTTGAAAACCTGCTAAAGAAGCAAAATCCATAGCGGCTTCGGTATGGCCTGTTCTTCTCAAAACGCCTTCTTTCTTGGCCTTGAGGGGAAAAATATGCCCAGGGCGACCCAAATCTTCGGGTTTTGTTTTTGCATCAACCAATGACAAAATGGTTTTTGCACGATCTTGAGCGGATATACCAGTGGTACAACCTTGTCCCAATAAATCAACCGAAACGGTAAATGGGGTTTCATGGGTTGCCGTATTTGAGCCTACCATCATGGATAAACCTAATTCCTGACAACGTTCTTCTGTAAGCGAAACGCACATCAATCCACGACCTTGACGAATCATAAAATTGGCTAATTCAGGAGTCATTGCCTCGGAAGCACAAATCATATCTCCTTCATTTTCACGGTCTTCATCATCAGCAACGATGATTATTTTTCCTTGACGGATAGCTTCAATGGCTTCCTCAATGGTATCTAGTTTTATATTTGACATTATAAGCGGTTAGCTCACATTTGAATACGTGAACTTTTTAAATGATTATCCTGGACAGGGCATAAATATTGACAAAATATTATTTCCATTGCTATGCTAATTTTAAAAGTCAAAGCCTCTGTTATGCTACGTTAAAATAGCCTGAAAAGTAATCATAGAGGAATGTAAGATTTAAAAAATGTAATATTAATGGCTAATTACACAATCCAAAGTTACGGACTTTTGTTCCTTTACGCTATAAAATATCAATTTTACCAAAACGAAATTTTGTATAAGTTTATA
Source organism: Arcicella sp. (assembly GCF_964672035.1). NCBI lineage: Bacteria > Pseudomonadati > Bacteroidota > Cytophagia > Cytophagales > Flectobacillaceae > Arcicella > Arcicella sp. The sequence goes on along the minus strand of NZ_CBABQS010000066.1, from coordinate 429 downwards.
AAAGTATAAATCATAACTACTTGGTTATTAAATAATTAACCTAAAAATTATTTGCAATTCTTATTTTAAATAGTATATTTATACGAAAATTAAAGACAACGATTCCTTTCTGATTTAACAATATTCCTTTCTAATTTTCTTGAATTATGATTTAGCACGTTAATCGCATATCATTTTATGCAACCAATAAATTTTTAACGGTTTTCTACGCTCTGAAATACAATTTAATAAATCTTAGCACAATTTTTGTACAGATTTTTCGTAACCCATGTAAAAAAAGCCTAAGATTTTCGTTCAGAATGATATGAAGTTTTACTAAATCATCAAAATGTTTTTTGACGTGATTTAATAACATTTTCTGTATGAACTGGAGAGGATTGATACCCATAAAATATGAATAGGATTATACGAAACATAACAACCGTGTTA